>CALJIF010000138.1 GCA_937974275.1 uncultured Flavobacteriales bacterium | reverse complement strand
TGAAAGGTATGGCGACTAAAACACAAAAGACAGCTTCAAAATCAAAAGCCGCGTATAGCAAAGAACAGTATCTGTATTGGTACGAGTTGATGCTGAAAATGCGTCGTGTAGAAGAGAAATGCGGGGAATTATATATCCAGCAAAAAATACGTGGCTTCTGTCACTTGTACATCGGGCAGGAAGCTCTAGTAGCAGGTGCAGAATCTGCAACAACAAAAGAAGATCGTGTTATTACAGCATATCGTGATCACGCACATCCGATAGGTCGCGGCATGCATCCGAAATACATGATTGCGGAATTGATGGCAAAGTCAACAGGATGCTCGAAGGGCAAAGGCGGTTCCATGCACATCTTTTCGAAGGAATTTAATTTCTTCGGTGGACACGGTATCGTTGGCGGACAAATTCCGTTGGGTGCAGGTATTGCATTTGCGGATCAGTACAACGGTAACAAGCGTGTAACCTTGTGTTACATGGGTGATGGTGCAGTGCGTCAAGGTGCATTGCACGAGACATTCAACATGGCGATGTTGTGGAAGTTGCCGGTGATTTTCATTATTGAAAATAACAACTACGCGATGGGAACATCGGTAGAACGTACTTCCAACGTACACGATTTATACAAGATCGGTGCAGGTTACGATATGCCATCGTATCAGGTGGACGGCATGAGTTGTGAAACTGTTCACGAAGCCATTGCAGCAGCAGCAGAACACGCGCGTAACGGTAATGGTCCGACATTGTTGGAAATGAAAACGTATCGCTACCGCGGACATTCTATGTCTGATCCTGCGAAATACCGTACTAAAGAAGAGGTTGAAGCGTATAAGGCACAAGATCCTATCGAACGTGTAATTACAACATTGCGCGAAAACGGATGGATTGATGATGCCGGTATTGAAGCTATGGAGGCTAAAATTCAGGCGATTGTTGATGAGTCCGTGAAATTCGCGGAAGAATCTCCTTTCCCGTCGCCGGAAGAACTGTATAAAGATGTTTATGCAGAGCCGAACTATCCATTTATCATGGAATAATTAATTTTTAAAACGTAACGGATTACACGTATATGGCTGAAGTAGTTAAAATGCCGAAACTGAGTGATACCATGACTGATGGTGTTGTTGCGGCATGGCATAAAAAAGTTGGAGATACCGTTAAACGCGGCGAATTGTTAGCAGAAATTGAAACCGATAAAGCAACGATGGAATTTGAATCGTTCTTTAACGGTACGTTGTTGCACATTGGTGTAGAACAAGGCAAGGGTGCGGCAGTAGATGCTATACTTGCGATTATCGGAAATCCGGGTGAAGACATTTCTGCATTGTTGGCTGCTGCTCCGGTTGCTGCTAAGAAAGAAGAAGCAGCTCCTGTTGCTGAGAAGAAAGCAGAGCCTGTTGTTGTTGAAAATAAAGCGACTACGCCTGTTGCAGTTACTACCGCTGCTCCTGTAACAACAAGTTATGAGGGCAATGGTGATGCACGTATCAAAGCATCGCCTTTGGCTAAAAAGATTGCAGCAGAAAAAGGAATTGACTTAAACATGATTGCGGGTAGCGGGGATAGCGGTCGTGTTGTGAAGCGCGATATTGAAAGCTGGCATCCATCCAAAATGCCTGTGATGCCTCAGTTTGCTGCGGTTTCAGGTCAGGAGAGTTATACGGAAGAAACCGTTTCGCAAATGCGTAAAACGATCGCGCGTCGTTTGGCAGAAAGTAAATTCAGTGCACCCCATTTCTATTTAACGATGGAAATTGACATGGATGAAGCGGTGAAGGCACGTGAAGCCATCAATGCCGTTGCGCCGGTGAAAGTATCTTTTAACGATATGGTTATTCGTGCCGTAGCGGGTGCGTTGAAACGTCATCCTAAAGTGAATTCATCTTGGTTAGGCGATCGTATTCGTTACAACAATCACGTACACATTGGTGTAGCTGTAGCTGTTGAAGACGGCTTGTTGGTTCCTGTGGTGCGTTTTGCTGATCAGAAATCATTGTCGCAAATTTCTTCAGAGGTGAAAACCTTCGCGCAAAAAGCGAAAGACAAAAAATTACAACCGTCCGATTGGGAAGGCAACACGTTCACCATTTCCAATTTAGGCATGTTTGGTATTGACGAGTTCACGGCTATTATCAATCCGCCGGATGCATGTATTCTTGCTATTGGTGGCATCAGTGATGTGCCTGTGGTGAAGAATGGTCAAGTGGTTCCGGGCAAAGTGATGAAAGTTACGTTGTCGTGCGATCACCGTGTGGTGGACGGCGCTTCGGGTGCAGCATTCTTGCAAACGTTGAAAGCGTTCCTGGAAAATCCGGTGACGATTTTAGCGTAAGCTTTTAACATTCTAGAGTAAAGAGCTGTTTCGAAAGAGGCAGCTCTTTTTTAATTGATCAGCGCGATAGCACCAATGTATCCGCCCACGAAGAGAACGACTACCGCAAAAATGATGAAGAGTGTTCGGTTGTCGTTTTTTGCTTTTGCTTCCGGAGCGTATTTATAATGTTTTACTGTTTTTATCTGGGAATAACTGATTGCTGATTGATGAGGCGTTGCAGCAAGTTGAGTGGAGTCGTTGAGGACGAGATCAACACGTTTCACCCATTCCGGACTGTTTTTACTGTTTAGCGTTTTAATTTGTTTGTTACCGAGCGGCGTATTGCGAATGTATAATGAGTCGCCTTTAATAGAATCCACTTGTGTTTTAAAAACACGATTGCCCGAAACGGTGTACACGCTGTACGCGAAGTTGTTTCGCACGAATGCAGAATCGTTTTTGAATTCGGTACTTGAACGCGTAATGGGCTGATAGTAGTTTTTACTGCACGAAGAAAGCAGCAGTAAAACTATGATGAACGAGAAGGGGATAATGCGCAACATCGGGTGCAAGTTACGTCTAATGATGTTTGGTTAAAGAGAAACTACTATTCTTAGTCACAAGAAACATCGAGTTTCCTAAATTCGCTGTGTGGCGAACAGTATATTAGATACTTCCATTGAGTTTTTGAAAGGCGTGGGTCCGGAACGCGCTAAAGTGCTGAAGGCGGAGTTTAATATTCGCACGTACGGCGATTTGTTGCGCTGGTATCCGTATCGCTACATTGATCGTTCGCGATTTTATCTCACCACTGAAATTACTCCGGATACACCGTACATTCAATTGCGCGGTTACATTTCGCAAGTGCAAACCGTCGGACACCAGCGGAGTAAACGGATGACGGCGATGTTTCGTGATAGTGCCGGTAGTGTGGAATTGGTGTGGTTTCAGGGTTTGAAATGGCTCACGGGAAAATTTCAACCGGGAAAGGAGTACATCGTATTTGGGAAACCACAGGAATTTAACGGCAGGTTTAATATCGTGCATCCGGAGGTGGAGGAAGTTTCCGAAGAAACCTTGAAGCGGACATCGGCGTTGCAACCCATGTATTCCTCTACGGAAAAGGCACGCAACAAAGGACTCGATTCGAAAGGATTGATGAAACTGCAACGGGTATTGTACAATTTGCTACCGGGTAATATTCCGGAAATTTTACCGGAGACGTTACGTGCGCGATTGAATATGCTGGATCGCGAAACTACGTTGCGGGAAATTCATTTCCCGTCCGACATTACATTGCAGAAAAGGGCAGAAGCGCGATTGAAGTTCGAAGAGTTTCTGTTTATTCAAATTCGTTTACTGCGAATACAACGCCAGCGAAATGAAGTGTCGCGAGGCTTTGTATTCGGGCAGGTGGGCGTGTTGTTCAATACATTTTACAACACCTATTTACCTTTCCCATTAACTAATGCACAAAAGCGCGTGATTCGTGAAATTCGTCAGGATTGCGGGAGTGGCAAACAAATGAATCGTTTGTTGCAAGGTGATGTGGGTAGTGGAAAAACAGTAGTGGCGTTGATGAGCATGCTTATCGCTATCGACAACGGTTTTCAGGCCTGTCTGATGGCGCCGACGGAAATTTTGGCAACACAACATTTTTATACGTTGCAGGAATTGCTGAAGGATATGCCCGTAAATATCCGGTTGCTTACAGGAACTACCAAAACCGCGGCACGCAAGGTGTTGCACGAAGGATTGCGTGATGGAACCGTTCATATTGTGATTGGTACACATGCATTGATAGAGGATGAAGTGCAGTTTCGAAATTTGGGCATGGTGGTGATTGATGAACAACACCGATTTGGTGTGGAGCAACGTTATAAGTTGTGGCGTAAAAATGTTCAGCCACCACATGTTCTGGTGATGACAGCAACGCCCATTCCACGAACATTAGCGATGACATTGTACGGAGACCTTGATACATCTGTAATTGATGAATTGCCACCGGGTCGTAAGCCGATTAAAACCGTTCATTTTACCGACGCGGATCGCATGCGTGTCTTTGGTTTTATGAAAGAGGAAATTGCGAAGGGACGACAAGTATATGTGGTGTATCCGCTCATTCAGGAATCCGAAAAGATGGATTACAAGGATTTGATGGATGGATACGAAAGTATTTCACGTGCGTTCCCTTTGCCACAGTACAAGGTGAGTATAGTGCATGGAAAGATGAAGCCCGCTGAAAAAGAATTTGAAATGCAGCGCTTTGTAAAAGGTGAAACCAACATCATGGTTGCCACAACGGTGATCGAAGTGGGCGTGAATGTTCCGAATGCATCGGTTATGATCATTGAAAGTGCAGAGCGATTCGGATTATCGCAGTTGCACCAGTTGCGTGGACGGGTGGGTCGTGGTGCGGAACAATCGTTTTGTATTTTAATGACAGCAGTAAAGTTGAGTCGCGATTCGAAAAAGCGCATGGACACGATGGTGCGCACCAATGATGGATTTGAAATAGCGGAAGTTGATTTGGAATTGCGTGGTCCCGGAGATATAGAAGGGACGCAACAAAGTGGTGTTTTAGGATTACGGCTTGCCGACATTGCGAAGGATGTAGTCATTCTGCAACATGCGCGGGCAGCTGCGGGCGACTTGTTAGAACGGGATCCGAAACTTGAGAGTGAAGAAAATCAGGCGTTGGTGCAGGAGATGAATCGTGAAAAAACCTCTTCCACCAACTGGAGTAAAATCAGTTAATTAATCAGTAATGCTATCCGCAGAATCTTGTTGCGGACGTTGCGGTGTCAAATCAAGACGTTGCATGATCGCCTGATATTCCAGTGAAAGCGATTCCTGACTGTACAGATGTGCTAACATTTCCAACGTCGTAATGTGGCGCATTTGTGCAGAAAGATCAGCAGGGAAACGTGGTAACGTAGTATACCATTGAATAGATTCATAAGCGTGCTTCACAATTTTTCGCGACAAGTTGTTGGCGAAGACATGATCTCCGCATCGATACGCAATTTCAACAAATGCAATCCAATGCTCATCCGGAGGTATTTGTGTTAATGGAATGGCGCGTTCGGTTTTTTTCAATAAAGCCATGGCCTGCTCATATTGCCCTGCCTCAGCCAATGCCAACGCCGTATGTTGAACGCCGGTTAACATTGGATCCGTGAACATTCGTGCAGTTGTTTCGTCTGCATAAACATGTTCATTATGTATGCCGCCCCATTTAAACGTACTTGAAAACAATTGCACCGATCGTTGTAAATGCACCATCGGATTGTTGCGCAATGTGCCATTCGCACGGAAGTTTTTTACGGGAATCAATCGGTACGCTAATCCTTCTAATTGCAGGTATTCGTCTAATCCGGCGTACGAATTTCCGGGCATGTTCAACGCGAAATAGATCGGACGCTTCCAATTGTTGTTGGCAAGAATATCCAGAATTACTAATTGATCTTTTAAGATGTAATTCCCTTTTAAACTCCAGTAGATCGTATCTTCCACACGTTGCAGATTGTACGGTTCAACAGCATTATACTGCATCGCATTCCCACGATGAACGGGCAAAGACAAATACCTTCCCGGAATATAATTCAACGTATCGTCTGTCGTTGAAACGAATTGCTCTTCGAATTTTTTACTGATCGCACGCTGCACAGCAAATGCAACCGACATGGTATCGTTACGTTCATTGAATACATTGACATAGCTGCGCGTTCCTTCGCGGTAGTCCCAATGCTGCATGGAAAACGGAATAGCATCGGAATCGTAATATTTTTCTTTCAGTTGGTCAATATACCAGTCGCCGCCAAGAAGCGAAAGACAAACCACGCGCACATCTGTTCGAATTCCCAAAACTTCTTGTGCATACCACAATGGGAATGTGTCGTTATCGGCATAGGTAAAGAGGACAGCATTCGGAGCACAGCTTTGTAACAAGTTGATTGCAAGATCACGCGCAACAGTTCGGTCTTTTCTGTTGTGATCATCATAATTTTCGGAGAGTACAATTACCGGAACTACTGCTGTTGTCATCAATGCGGCCGCCAGTGATTTATTACTGGTCAGAAAGCGCTGAAAAAATTGATAAACACCAATCACACCAAGTCCGATCCAAATTGAAAAAGCAAAGAATGAACCTACGTATGCGTAATCGCGTTCGCGCGGTTGCCACGGTGTTTGATTGAGATAAAACACAATAGCAAGTCCTGTGAAAATGAACAACAACGCTATTACTAAAGCGTCTTTACGCGAGCGGTAATAATGCCAGAATGCGCCGATTATTCCAAGAATTAATGGAAGTGCGAAATACGAATTTGATGCTTTGTTGTTCTTCCAAAATTCAGGCATCAACTCGGGTTCGCCAATGCGAGCGCGATCAAACAAACCTATACCTGACTGAAAGTTTCCTTCCATGTCGTTCCCGTATCCGGTACGATCATTTTGTCTTCCTACAAAATTCCAGAGGAAGTAACGCGCATACATCCATCCGCATTGGTACGTTACAAAATATTGTAGGTTCTCGCGAAACGTTGGTATTACTGCGGTTGTGACTCTTCCTTTGCTATCAGGTAGAATTAATGTATCACCTTTCACATCTACCCAGCCTTGATACGCTTCAGCATGCGACGAGCTCCACATGCGCGGAAGAAAAACCGTTGCACGTTTATCATAATTGTATTCCGATTCTTTGCGTGCATCGCTGATAATGTAATTGCCGGTAGCATTATCGCGCACAAATTTCGGTTGACCATCAACATACGGTTGTTCCGGATCGAGCGGTGTTGAATATTGTTGCCCGTGGAAGATGGGCCAATCCCCGTATTGCTCACGATTGAGATACGACAATAAACTCACGGCATCGTTCGGTCGGTTTTCGTTAATCGGAGTTCCGGCGTTGGAACGGATAATGACAACCAAAAACGTAGAATATCCGATCAACAGCATCGCAAAGGACAACACCCCGATGTTGAGGTAATGCAGTTGTTTGCGATGCGACCACCACAATCCGAAAACAATTCCCGTAATGATCAGCGCAAAGTAAATGATGGTGCCGCTTTGAAAAGGCATGCCGACTTTATTGACAAAGAACAACTCTGCAGCGCCCGCACCGCTTACAATTCCGGGGATGAGAAAATCTTGTATGCCGCCTAATAAGACTACCGCAGCAATACTTGCAATAACGAGTTGTTTAACGGTGTAACGCGGATATTTTTTGTGAAACCAGATAAAAACTAAAGCCGGAATCGTTAACAAATTAAGTAAGTGCACTCCGATGGAAAGTCCGATCATGTATGCGATAAACACAATCCATCGATCTCCGCGTGTGTCTTCGCTGCTCTCTTCCCAACGTAACATGGCGTAAAAAACAACTGCAGTAAAAAAGCTGCTGAGCGCATACACTTCACCTTCCACGGCAGAAAACCAAAATGAATCGGTGAAGGCAAACGTTAACGCACCAACAGCACCTGCTATCAGAATTAAAACCATGCGCACTTGAGAAGCATGTTCCGGATCGGTCAAAAGAATCTTTCGGGCAAGGTGCGTGATACTCAGAAAAAGCAATTGCACCGTGAATGCACTCGCCAGCGCAGACATTAAATTGATTGCTACAGCTACACCATCTCCATCGGTAAACATGCTGAAGAAACGACCCAACAACAAAAAGAAGGGCGCTCCGGGAGGATGGCCGATTTCGAGTTTGTTGGCACAAGCAATGTATTCACTACAATCCCAGAAGCTTGCGGTAGGCTCAATCGTAACCGAATAAACGATCATTGCCGTAATACCGACCAGCCAGCCGGTTAAGCGATTCACGGTTCGGAATGAGTACGTGGAGAACACGTTTCAAATGTACTTATTACTCTTCATCTATCGCGGTAGGTAAGCAGAAATACCTCCTTTATTAGGGGCTATTTTCTACCTTTACCACCTAATTTCTGATTATGAAAATTGCATATAGCTGGTTAAGCGAACATTTGAATATTAAGTTGGATCCGGAACAAATTTCAACCCTGTTAACGGATTGCGGTTTGGAAGTGGAGTCCATGGAAGCAGTGGACGTGATTAAGGGAGGTTTGCGTGGTGTTGTAGTGGGTGAAGTGATGGAGTGCGTTAAACATCCGAATGCCGATAAATTGTCGTTAACGAAAGTGAATGTCGGTGGGCCGGAATTGCTTTCTATTGTTTGTGGTGCGCCGAATGTAGCTGCGGGACAAAAGGTGCTGGTTGCTACAGTAGGTGCTACATTATATCCGACAAGCGGCGAATCCTTTGAAATTAAAAAATCGAAAATTCGCGGTGAACTTTCAGAAGGCATGATCTGCGCTGAAGATGAAATCGGTTTGGGAACTTCTCATGATGGTATTTTAATTCTGAAGCAAGATGCACAAGTTGGAATGCCGGCTGCTGAACATTTGCAGCTAACTTCCGATTATGTTTTTGAAATCGGTTTAACTCCAAACAGGAGCGATGCTGCTTCGCATCATGGTGTTGCGCGTGATTTGGTTGCGGTGTGGAACGCAGACAAAATGCGGAAGCTGGATGAGTCGGACAGAGCACGTGTTTTGTTCCCTGAACTTTTGCCTTTAGACGAACAATTGCCGGAATCTGAAATACAAGTTGTTGTTGGTGCGCCTGAAGCATGTAAACGTTATGCAGCGCTGATTATTGACGGATTAAAAGTAGCGCCTTCTCCGGAATGGTTGCAGAATCGTCTGCGCAGCATTGGTGTACGACCAATTAATAATGTCGTTGATGTCACCAATTATGTGTTACACGAATTGGGGCAACCGTTGCATGCCTTCGATGCAGCGGCAATCAAGTCGGGACGCGTAGAAGTGAAGAAGCTTCCTGCAGATACCAAGTTTGTCACGTTGGATGGTGTGGAACGCAAATTGGGAGCAGATGATTTGATGATTTGTGATGGTGATGTGCCCATGTGCATTGCCGGTGTATTTGGCGGTTTGCAATCAGGCGTAACTGAACAGACGACAAAAATATTTTTAGAGAGCGCCTACTTCGATGCAGTGCATGTTCGTAAAACATCGAAGTTGCATCAACTGAAAACAGATGCTTCGTTTCGTTTTGAGCGAGGTTGTGATCCGGATATTGTAATTCGTGCTTTGCAACGTGCTGCACAATTGTTGCAACAAATTGCCGGTGGTGTTCCTGTGAATACGGTTATTGATGTTTATCCGGAACAGGTGTTGCCTTTGGAAGTTGCATTTAAGTATGATAATTGTGATCGAATTATCGGCAAGGCCATTGATCATAAAATCATAAAATCGATTTTGAGTGATTTGGGCTGCGAGATTATTTCGGAAGGGAAAGATGCGTTGCTGTTAAATGTTCCAAGATTTAAAGTTGATGTTACGCGTGAGATTGACTTGTACGAAGAAGTATTGCGTATTTACGGATATAACAATATCGGATTTCCCGATAAAGTGCATGCATCTTTGAATTACGTGCAGCGTCCTAACAAAGAAATGGTTCGCGAGCGTACGGCTGAGCGTCTTGTGGCGCTGGGCTTTTCAGAGATCGTGAATAATTCATTGACTAAAGAGCGTTATTCGACAATGGCTGCTGCGGGAGGAATTTCACCGGTAAAGTTGACGAACCCGTTGAGTTCTGATTTAGGTGTAATGCGCACGCATCTTTTGTTCGGCGGAATTGAAGCTGTCGTTTACAATGTTAATCGTAAACAAAGTGATCTGCGTTTGTTTGAATTCGGAAGCACGTATTTATTGAATGAAAAGAATACGGCGTGGCCATATGTAGAAGAATATAAATTGTTAATGCTGGCTTACGGACGTCAATTGCCGGAAAGCTGGAATGCTACGCAGGAAGCAGCAGGATGGATGGATGTGAAGAAGCCGTTATGTGTAATTCTGGAGACACTGGGATTAGGTCCGTTGAGTTTTGAGACGCTGGAATCTGAGGCTTATCCGTTCTTGGTACAAGTAAAATCAGGCAAGCACAAGTTGGGTGTAGCCGGTGCGGCAGCAGGCGAGACTTTAACCCAGCTTGGAGGCGATGGCGTAGTTTGGTTTGCGGAGATCAACTGGGACAAAGTAGAGCAGGTGTTGTCGGGAACAAAAGAGATTCGCTACCGTGAAGTATCTAAGTTTCCTGCTGTGCGTCGTGATCTTGCCCTGATTTTGGATAAACAAGTTACCTATGCGCAGGTGGAACAACTGGCTTGGCAAACGGAACGTGCCTTTTTGAAATCAGTACAGTTGTTTGACGTTTTTGAAGGTCAGCAATTGGGTGCCGACAAGAAGTCGTATGCAGTAAGTTTTATTTTGGAAAATGCTGAAGCCACATTGACGGATCAGCAGATTGACAAAGTGATGGAAAAGATCACGAAAGTGATGACCGAGAAGTTAGGCGCAGTAATCAGATCGTAGTGCAGGGAATTCAAAAAAATAACCGCGATTAGTATAATGCTAATCGCGGTTATTTTTTATGCTTACGTTTCGATTACTCTACCAACATTTCATCGAAGAAGGTGCGAATACGATCTGCGTTTCTTTCTGCGAAGTGCGAATACTGACGGTTAAACATGATGTGATACATGCTTACAAAAGCGTAACAATCCAGATATCCGTTCTTGTTAGCTTTGCGGGCAAACTTGAATTCTCCATCCTGACTATCGGATTTGCTGAGCATATGTTCCCAGCTGTATGCTTCCAGGTATTTTTGTTCTGTTAAGCTATTCGAACGCTTGATGAATCCGATGTCGTTGGTGTAACTTGAAATCTTGTCTTTCGCTGAACGGTAATGACTCCAAGGCTCGGACGAGATCGGATCCTGATTTGAGTTGATCATGTTAGGAATAGATGTGCGTGACATCCAGTGGCGATTAAATGTTTTTCCGCGCTTCTCGCAAATTTCGCTCATGCTGTTAAACAACTCCACATCCGGATAGCAGATGATGCCATTGACACATGCATCATACGCACCTGACCAATCTTTTTGTTTCATTTTTACGTCCACCAATTTTTTGTGCGGATACAACATGCGTGGTTCAATTTTGATGGCGCGCTTATAATAGATCACCGCATTTTCCCAGTCTTCCTGTTCACGATAGCAGTTAGCAATATTGTAAGCCGCTTTGTAATAATCGGATTGAAGGTCTAATGCTTTCTTGAAGTTCTTGATAGCAGCAGAATATTCTTTATTATCCATGCTTTCAGAGCCTTTTTTGTAGAAATCTTTCGCGTCATCGGCAACAGCAGTATCTACATCAGGCTTCACAAAAAAGTCGTACAACAATTCTGATCCTAATGTTTGCTTGTCGCAAAGTAACGAAGCCGTAATGCAAGTTATCTGTAGGTCAGACTTGTACTCTTCGTACTTGTACTTTTTGTTTGCCGGGATAGATTGGCCTTTAGATAACTTCGTTAAGAGATCCATCAAATCTTTCATCAATTGATCCTGATAGCGATCGTATTCGTACAGTGTACGTAATTGCCATAAGTCGTTATCATATGGATGTGCATCGATTACTTTTTTAATGGACGCAACCGCCTTATCGTATTTCTTTTTTTGATAAAGGTCTTTCGATTTTTGAATGGCTTTCTGCTCTTTAGCAGAGTACTGCGCATTGGCAATACTGAAGGTCATCACGAGCAAAAGCGTGGTCAGGATTTGTTTGATCATAATTTAATTTATTGGTAATTAATTGTTTTGGGGTTATTGACGGGTTAACGTTCCGGAACATGTGTCAATAGTTGTTCCGTTATTCATGTAGTACGTTAAATTAATAGTGTTAGATGTAGCACTAAGCGTTCCGTTTCCCGTAAGCGTATTGCCATTGTAAATTTGGGAAGGAATGGTAATGTTGTTGCCGCTTACCGTTGCAGTTGCTTTGTATGCAAAGCCAATATTGTAGAGGTTTTCCAGAAATACCTGATCTGTGTTTGTAGTAGATTTTGAAATCTGAACTACGTAGGTGTTAGGGCCAATTTGTGAGCTGACTTCCGAAAAGCTCCATTGATCCACGTATTTGTCGCGAATGTCATCCGGCTCGGGTGTTTCTCCTTCGCACGACCACCAGGTAACCGCGAGAACTGCAAACAATGCACCGAAGCCAAAAAGTGAAAACTTATTAAAACGCATGAAAACAAATATGGCAAAATTTCCTCACTAATTGTAGAAATAACGCCAAAGACAAGGAAATATTACACCTTACAAATCAGGAGTTGACTTGTGATTTGTGCAATTCATGTTCCGCCTTGTATTTCGCATGTGTAGACGGGCTGTACTTCACGAATATATTTAACCAGATATTTCTGGCCCAGCGAAATATGAATGGAAACATGGAAATATAAATTCCGAGTACAAGGGAGAACATGGCCCAAAAGCCGGCATCGAAAACAAAATACGCAATGCCCGCAGGAATAAACATGACGGAAACAGATACCGCGTAGCTAACATACATGGAGCCGTAATAAAATCCGGTTTCCGGTTCAAACGATTGACCGCAAACCGAGCAGTTTTTATGCATATCTCCCAGTTTGCTCAGCTTATACGGATTCTTTTCGATGTAAAGATCACCGTAATTGCACTTGGAGCATTTATTATTGAATACACTATAGAAGAATCCCATACCCGTTATTTTACAGAACAAAGGTAGGACGTTGATCCTATCTTTATCGTGCTTTAAGTCACATTAACATTATTTTTTGGCAGGACAGGTGTTCAATCCGAATATGGCATACAACGGACAAAACCCGATTGCAGCTGTTAAAGTAAATACTGCTGCAACAACAATGGCGATGATTCCTAAAGTGCCGGTTAGTACGTTGGTGAAATACAGCGCTACAAGCACCAGTGATACTAATACACGTGCAATGCGATCAAAATTTCCAACATTTGGTTTCAAGATAAAATGGGTTTAGGTTAATTGGTTAAGATTACGATTCCTGAAATAATTGTTAGGCAAAGCGCGCAAACCAGAACAAATTTTAACCACTTCGGCATAACGATTATTTGATGTAGCGAAATTAGATGTATAAACAAACAACGGACGTGACAATGGTCACGTCCGTTGCATCAAATTACCTGATACATATCAGTTACATTCAAATCGTGCAAGTATCGCGTCCGACATTTATAGGGGGAATGTTGTTAGAATTGCTCAAGCAATTCTTCATCCACAAGATTCGGCAAAGTTACCTTCAGCTCCGGAGTACGTGCCATTTCTCGTTTAATGGCAAACAGCGCTTCTTCGTTACGTGCCCAACCTCTGCGTGCAATGCCGTTATTAACATCCCAAAACAACATCGAACGTAATCGTCTATCACTATCCGCACTACCGTCGAGCACCATACCGAAGCCGCCATTAATCACTTCGCCCCAACCAACACCGCCACCATTGTGCAAGGAAACCCAAGTTGCGCCGCGGAAAGCATCACCTACGAAATTCTGAACGGCCATATCTGCAGTAAATGCGGAACCGTCGTAAATGTTTGAAGTTTCGCGATAAGGAGAATCAGTTCCCGAAACGTCGTGATGATCCCGACCTAAAACAACCGGTGCAGATATTTTTCCTTCAGCTATCGCTTTGTTCATAGCCGCAGCAATACGAATGCGTGCTTCACTATCGGCGTACAAAATGCGAGCCTGTGAACCCACAACCAAATTATTGATCATGGCATCTTTAATCCAGGTGATGTTATCGCTCAACTGCTGTTTAATTTCACCCGGTGCTGAACGATGCATGTCTTCCAATACATCCAACGCAAGTTGATCTGTGGTTGCCAGATCTTTCGGGTCGGCAGAAGTACACACCCAACGGAATGGTCCGAATCCGTAGTCGAAACACATAGGACCAAGAATGTCTTGCACGTAAGAATTATAACGGAACGTCCCATCGGGTTTTACAATGTCGGCTCCGGCGCGAGAAGCTTCTAACAAGAATGCATTGCCGTAATCGAAAAAGTACATGCCTTTACTCGCAAGGGTATTAATAGCCGCTGCATGTCTTCGTAAAGTTTCCTGAACATGTTGCTTGAATACAGCAGGTTGGTCGGCCATCATTTTATTGGCTTCTTCAAACGAAATGCCCACCGGATAATAACCTCCGGCCCATGGATTATGCAATGACGTTTGGTCGGAACCGATATCTACCTTTATATCATCACGCACCAAACGTTCCCATAGATCAACGACATTACCTTGATACGCAATAGAAACTGCTTCACGATTTGTTGTTGCTGTTTTAATTCGTGCGATTAGTTGATCGAGATTCTCATACACTTCATCAACCCATCCTTGACTGTGTCGTGTTTGTGTTGCCTTGGGATTGATCTCCGCAACTACCGCAACTAATCCTGCAATTTTACCTGCTTTGGGTTGTGCGCCACTCATGCCACCGAGACCGCAAGTCACAAAAAGTTTTCCTTTGCGATCCTCTTCGTTTTTCGAAATTTTTCGAGCGGCATTCATCACAGTAATCGTGGTGCCATGAACAATTCCTTGCGGACCAATATACATGTATGATCCGGCAGTCATTTGTCCGTATTGGGTTACGCCTAATGCATTAAATTTTTCCCAGTCATCCGGTTTGGAATAATTTGGAATCATCATGCCATTGGTTACTACAACACGTGGTGCGTCCTTGTGCGATGGAAATAATCCCATAGGATGTCCGGAATACATCACCAAGGTTTGTTCATCCGTCATTGTTGCCAGATACTGCATGGTAAGCAAGTACTGCGCCCAATTTTGAAAAACAGCGCCGTTTCCGCCATACGTAATAAGTTCGTGCGGATGCTGCGCTACTGCATAATCCAGATTATTGGAAAGCATGTGCATTATTGCAGCAGCCTGAATACTCTTGTAAGGATATTCGTGAATGGGTCGCGCGTAAATTTTATAATCGGGACGAAAGCGATACATATAGATCCTTCCGTAGGTGTTCAATTCTTCTGCAAATTCCTGTATTAGTGTAGCATGATGTTTCGAAGGAAAATAACGTAGTGCATTCCGCAACGCCAGCTTCTTCTCTGCAGGAGTTAATATCTCTTTGCGTTTTGGCGCATGATTGATGCTTGTGTCGTATGCTTTCTTTGTCGGCAGTTCATCAGGAATACCGGTTAATACGAGCTTCTTAAATTCTTCAGCGTTCATCTGTGTATCTCTTAAATTCTTTATTCTTTCACGTGCATACGAAACCATTCTTCCGGACTTTTTGTTCTTGAAGAGATGGAAACTTTTTGAGCAATTTTGTTTTGGGCATTCTTAATCGCGCTTTGTATCATAGGATGCTCGATAAATTCTTGGTCATCCATTCCCATAGATTTCATCAGGTTGGAAATGCGCTCTCCTCCGAACTGCAGAAAAAAAGCATCATCTAACGCTGCGTATGCTAACATGGGCATGGCTACACCCAATTGCTGCAGTTGCGCGGCGAGCTGTTGTTCCTGCTCGGATAATGGAAAGCGTTCGCCAAAAACAACTGCATTCCCGGAAGTTGCAGCAAAAGTCCTGATGCGTGCTTGAGTGCCGGCATTAGAAAGGTGCTCCGCATGTATTATGTTCTCCCGGTGATTTTCCGATGTTAAGCGAACGATATTTTCTTGCGAAGAGACAAAGAAAAGAATCGACATTACTTTGCCGGTATTCACTTCGGATGCAATATGTGCATTCAAGATGGCACGGGTACTCATCACTTTGGCCCGTAATAGCTCGGGTTCTTTTTTACCAAACAGGTTCGCGAAAAATCCCATATTTATTCTTGTTGTTTCGGTTTATCAAATCGCCCGGTTTTTTTGTTGTAACCGTAAGGACAATGTTTGCATCCATTTTTACAACAATAACCGCGCTTCAATAAATACTTCGCCGTGAAGATAACGTAACCTTCAGGCGACATGTAGTAATCATCGGGATCCAAGTTGCGCAGTCTTTCGCTCACAGTTGTAAAATTACTTGGTTCAGGCTAATCGGATGCTACGAGCAGCAAGTTTGTTTCGTAAAAGTTTATTCGGTGTAAATTCGCTGTATGCTTCATCCCGCGAGAACGCACAGAATTGATAGTGAATTGTTTGACCGTTTCGGGTTAACGGTTAGCATGTTGCGTTTGGATGAAATGCATCCGGAAATTGGTGGGAACAAGTGGTTTAAGTTAAAATACAATATCGAAGAAGCGAAGAGGACGAAGGCTAAAGGAATTCTAACATTCGGGGGTGCTTTTTCAAATCATATTGCTGCTACTGCTGCTGCCGGACGACTTTTCGGAATTCCAACGGTGGGTATTATTCGCGGAGAGGAAAGCGCTTCAAAGAACCCAACTTTAAGTGATGCTGCTACAAACGATATGCAACTGCATTTTGTATCAAGAGAAGAATATTCACGCAGATACGATGACGACTTTCTAAACGAAATACAAAGGAAGTTCGAGGGTTACTTTATTGTTCCTGAAGGTGGAAATAATTTGAACGGAATTCGTGGTGCAATTGAAATCGTCAGTAAAATAGCTGTTCCCTTTGATGTGCTGACCACCGCAGTAGGAACGGGAAGTACATTAGCCGGAATGAGTTTTGGCTTGCAGAGTCATCAGGAAGTTATTGGATTTTCCGTGTTAAAGGGTGCGGATGATTTAGAAAAACAAATTGATGAAAAGATTTCCGCATTCCAGTTCTCGGGAATGCAGGGTTCACGCTTCTCTCCGGGAAGATGGACGGTGAATCACGAATTTCATTTTGGCGGATATGCCAAGCGCACAGATGAACTTGTAGTTTTTACCGAGCAATTTTATTTTGCAC
>CALJIF010000137.1 GCA_937974275.1 uncultured Flavobacteriales bacterium | reverse complement strand
TCGGATACTTTCATTAAACTGAATGATCTGAGCATCGTAACACCGAATTCTAAAATCAAAGGTCGAATAGGTTTTCATTACGCAACCTTCGATGAATTTGAAGACGAATTTGAAGACAAGGTGATCATGCATGCCCGGTTTGATACGAGTCAGGTTCACTTTAAAGATTTAGGTTATTACGCGCCCGATCTGATGGGTATTGATCGATTTGTGACGCTTTCCGGTGAAGCGCATGGTCGCGTAATTGCTTTACGTTGTAAGGATCTGGTGATAGATTACGGCAAACACACGCACATAAAAGGAGATTTTCGTTTTAACGGTTTGCCGGATATTGAAACGACAGACATGCAATTTAAAATTGTAGAAGGTTATTCCAGTCGTGAAGATTTAATGACGATTCCCGTAGCTCCATTCAAAGAGGGAAAGACATTGGAAATTCCGGAAAACATCGGTTATCTGGGACGCTTTAAAGTGAAGGGAAAGTTTGAAGGGTTTGTAACTGATTTTATTGCTAATGCCACATTGCAATCGGATATAGGAATTGTAAGAGCAGACGATGTTTCTATGCTGTTACGTGATTCCGATGGTGAATACGAATACAAAGGATCGATTACGTTGGAGGAATTTAATGTAGGCAAATACTTTGCGATTGATGGGATGGGAGTGGCGAGTGCATCGGGCAATATTTCAGGATTCGGTTTACGTCAATCGACCATGCAGGCTGCAGTTTCCAACGGAATGGCTACCGGTGTAGTTTTTGATGGCTACCGATATTCTGCAATTACAATTGATACTGCTGTTCTGGCTCGTAATGTTTTTACAGGAGCATTTACAATGCGTGATCCTGCTGCGGTGTTGCAATACGATGGAACCGTTGATTTTCGTCCCAAGCAGGCTGTTGTTGACTTTACCGCAAAAATTGATTCCATTCGGTTAGATAAAATCGGTTATGCCAAGAAAGGAGAAGTGCACAAAATTTCCGGAGTGATGGACATGAATTTTACGGGAAGTAATGTGGATGATATCGACGGCACACTGTTGTTGAGAAACGTAAATTATTTGAAGAAATCGAAAAATTATCACGTTGATGATGTTGTGCTGAGTATGGGATTTGATGGTAGTGGAGCACGGCGTATTGTGTTAAATTCAGATATCGCTGACGCAACGATTTCCGGAAAGTTTGAATTGTTGCAATTGGGTCAGGCTTTCTCGGATGTTATGTCGGGATATCTGCCGGAGACTTTTCAGCCTGCACCGTTAAAAAAAGGTGCACGTAAACAGCCAATTCCCGCTGATTTTATGTGGTCGGTGCGCTTTAACAGAAACAGTAAATCGCTGGAATCTATTTTACCCGATCTGTATATAAAACCGGGAACTACATTAGACGGAAATTTTAATCAACCGAATAAACGGATCGATTTCAATTTTGCATCGAGGCAGGGAATTGACTTTAACGGCACTCAGTTCAACGATTTTTACTTCGTGCTGCAACCGGTTCAGAATCGATTGGAACTTTCAGGCAAGATTAATTCAATACGAATCAGTGATAGCATCAGTATTCAGAAACTGAACATTAAAACAACCTGTGGTAGCGATAGTATCAACAGTTTTGGCCAATATGCCAATTCGGGAACTAAGCGCAATGAAGGACAATTTGGTGTGTTACTGCGTTTGGATTCAGGCGGGATAATTTCCGGTGGAATACGCAAAACCGAATTATACCTGAATGATTCTTTATGGCAGTTTAATGCGCGAAATAAGTTTAAGATTGACGGTACTACAATTTCCTTTGATCAATTGCTGGTTACTTCCGGTCAGCAAGATATTAGCCTGAATGGTGTTATTGCCGAAAATCCAATAGATACGCTACATGTAGGATTGACCAACTTTAATTTGTCTCATTTAAACTATTTCACTGCTGCTGACGGATTAACCTTGAAAGGATTGGTTACCGGAACATCGGGTTTAAGTAATGTATATAAGACTATTGAGATTAATAGTTTTAATAAATTTCATCAGTTGTATGTAAATGAACAGCACATTGGAAACGGGGAAGTGAAATCATCCTGGTCTACGATGACCCAGGCGATTGTATTGAATGGCTTTTTCGGTCGTCAGGCATCAGTACACAATATTCAGTTTAGTGGATTTTATTATCCGAAGCGGGAGTTGGATCAGTTAGATATTAAAGTGGAGTTAACTAATATTCAATTGGGTATGTTACAGCCTTTATTGAAAGATTTTTGTAGTCAGGTTGTTGGTGATGTTGATGGTAAAATTCGCGTTACGGGAGAGCTTAAGAAGCCTTTATTTACCGGTAAGTTGATGGCAGGAATGCGCAAAGTGAATATTGACTATTTGAATGTTTGGGTACGCGCGGTGAAGCAGGAAATTATTATGGAAGAAAATGCCATTTATTTCCCTGATTTTAAAATTACAGATGAATATGGAGATACAGCTTCCGTGTACGGACACTTGTATCACAACAACTTTACCGATTTTCAGTTTGACTTCGATTTGGCATTCAAAAATTTCATGATTCTCAACACGAAAGCCAGTGATAACGAGTTGTATTACGGTCGCGTTTTTGCAACAGGATTCATGAACATCTTCGGATTTGTGGATCGCGATATTCGAATTGATATCAACGCGAAAACTGCTTTAGGTGGTACCAAGTCGGTACGAACAACACCGATGCGTTCGGTATTTAATGTGCCTATGACTTCCACCAGTGAAGTCGGTGCGAACGAGTTTATAAGTTTCATTGACAAGTCCGTGAGCAAAGATTCTACAGTGAGCAAATCACAATTGAGAAGTAACTCATTGGAATTGCATTTGAATGTGGAGATTACTCCGGATGCAGATGTTAATGTGATATTTGACGAAACTGTGGGTGATGAAATGCAAACTTCGGGTACAGGAAATTTAAAAATGGATATCAGCCAATCGGGTGATTTTTCAATTAAAGGACAATATACACTCGATAAAGGAGAGTATTTGTTTACCATGAAGAATGTAATTTTTGTCCCGTTTGAATTGTCCAGAGGTGGAAGTATTCGGTGGAATGGCGATCCATATCAGGCAATCATAGATGCGGATGCTATTTATAAAACGAATGCATCTGTGGAACCGTTCTTCCCGTTTGATACGACCAATCCTGCATTCAGCAGAAATTATCCGGTACAGGTTATTATGCATTTGGATAGCATGTTGATGAACCCGAACGTTGGTTTCTCGGTAGTGTTACCAACAGCGGACCAGAACATTCGCGAAGCAGTAAATGCGCATATGCAAACGGAATTGGAACGGAATCGTCAGGTGTTGTCGCTTATGGTGTTGAACAGTTTTATGATGCCATCGGAATATCGCGATGGAGGCTCTGCACAGAACAATTACTTCGAAGGCGGCAGCAGTACATTGCTCAGCAATTTCGTTGCAGGAACATTAAATAATTGGTTATCGCAAATTACAACTGATGTGAACGTGGGGGTAAAATATCGCCCGAATGATGATTTGTCGCCACAGGAATTGAAACTGTACATGGGTACACAATTGCTGAATAATAAGCTTATCGTGGATGTTAATGCCGGTTTGTTTAATCCGAATTCTACATCTGCAAACAGTACCGGACAGTTTGTAGGAGATTTTAACGCTGAGTATAAGGTTACGGATGATGGTCGTGTGCGATTACGTGCATTCAATCGTTTTAATGATAATACCATGCTTAATGCCAGCGCGCCGTACACCCAAGGTGTTGCGGTGATGTACAAAGAAGAATTTAATTCGTCTGCAGAATTGTTTGCGCGTTACAAGGCCTATTTGTTGTCGTCTAATCCAAATAGAAAGGCGCCGAAAAAGAACAATAAAAAACAGGAGCCGACTCCGACTCCTGCTGATACTATTCCCAAGTAATCATTACTTGTCCAGTTTTAAGGAATGTCCAAGCTTATCGCGCTTTGTTTGTAAATACTGCAAATTGTGTTCGTTGGAAGCAATCTCCAATGCCACATTTTCTACGATTTCCAAACCATAACCGATAAGTCCTACACGCTTACGCGGATTGTTAGACATTAAACGAATTTTGCACGCTTGTAAATCGCGTAAAATTTGTGCTCCGACACCATAATCGCGTTCATCCATTTGAAAACCCAATTCCAGATTAGCTTCTACGGTGTCACGACCTTGCTCTTGTAATTTATATGCACGTAACTTATTCAACAATCCGATTCCACGCCCTTCCTGATTCATGTAAACAATGACGCCCTTTCCTTCCTGTTCGATAAGTTCCATCGCCTTGTGCAATTGAGGACCGCAATCGCAACGACAGGAACCGAAAATATCTCCCGTCATGCATGAGGAATGCACACGCACCAAGACACCTTCATCTTTGGTCCAAGTTCCTTTATAAATCGCCAGATGCTGTTGCTGTGTCGGCAAATGCGTATACGCTACCATTTTAAAATCACCGAAAGCCGTGGGCAAATCCACTTCAACTTCACGTTGAATATTGGATTCGTGGCGCAAGCGATAAGCAATCAAATCTTTGATGGAAACGATTTTCATATCAAACCGCTTTGCAATTTCCATCAGTTGCGGTAGGCGCGCCATGCTGCCATCCTCATTCATAATTTCTACAATGGCACCAACCGGTTCAAATCCTGCTAGTCGCGCAAAATCAATAGCCGCTTCGGTATGGCCGGCACGTCGCAATACGCCTTCTTTTTTAGCGCGCAACGGAAAAATATGTCCCGGTTTACCGAACTCTTCCGGTTTGATGGAAGGATCAATGAGCGCCTGTATGGTTTTGGCGCGATCGTGTGCAGAAATTCCTGTAGTGCATTCGTGTCCGATCAGATCTATGGAAACCGTGAATGGCGTTTCATACAAAGACGTGTTGGTAGAATTCACCATGAGCTCCAATCCCAAACGATCAGCCATATCCTCGATAATTGGCGCGCAAATTAATCCACGACCATGCGTGGCCATAAAGTTGATGACTTCGGGAGTCACGTTACGAGCGGCTGTCAGGAAATCGCCTTCATTTTCGCGATCCTCATCATCCACCACAATAATCACTTTCCCGGCCTTGATTTCCTCTATGGCCTCTTCAATTGTATTCAGCGAAAACGTTGACATGTTGTATTGTTTCTTAGGTTGCAAAGATACGAGGAAAGGGTGGAAGAGTGGAAGAGGCGGAAAATAAAGGATAGGGTGGATTCTGTACGCTTTTGAGGGAATAGCTGAAAAATTGAAGTCAAAACACATCGTATTTGTTGTGTTGTATTCCCTCTTAATGTGAATGGGGCATGCTTACCTTTACCGTCACAAAATTACTTCGTCGATAATGCAACTTCACTTTGTAAGTTCCCGGCCTGTTTCGCACGTTTTTCACCATTTAACCGATGCAAAGTTGTTCGTTGCTGCTCATCCTGTAATTACCGAAATGGTGACCATTGGAAATGACGAATACCGCGTACACGAAACATTACGCGTGCTGGGTATTCCGATTAGTTTTCGTTATGTAGCATGCATTACTGTATTGGATAAAAATCGTGCCGTTAAAATGTCCGCGATCGTTATGCGATTGGTGCGAATTGAAATCGAATTCAATTTGACGACCGAGAATTCTAAAACCGTAATTACGGAAACGGTGAATTTCAATTCGTGGCTTCCGGTGAAACCCATAATGGGTGCTGTATTCAGAAAACAACATAAGAAGTTGTTTGAGCGGATAGAATGTATGCCGCTTGTGGGTGAATCTACGGGTTGACTTTGTTTCGTTATCGGATAGTAGATTGCGGAGCCGAAATCTATCAACATCAACCGCAATTTTTTCATATTTCGGTTAACTTGCAGCCCACCATTTAAATGGTGGGCTGAGGTGCTTAGCGTTTGAATATTGCGATACCTAAATGTGCATCTTTAATGAGTCTGCATCTTAATTGAATCATGTAATTAATCATATAAATTCTATCTCCCATGTCCATCAAATCTATTTTTATCAACCTTCCCATTTCCGATGTTTCACGTACCCGCACATTTTGGTCGGCGTTAGGATTTTCATTTAACGAGCAGTTTTCCGATGATAAAGCGTTATGCCTTGTTTTGCAGGATGGTAAAATATATTCCATGATGGTTACACACGAGTTGTTCGGCACGTTTACGAATCGGGCTATCGCTGATAATTCCGTGACCCAAACGCTGATTGCAATTGAAGTAGAAAGTCGTGCAGCTGTAGATGAAATGATGCAGCGTGCCTTAGCCAATGGTGGCACACGTTATCGCGAAAGCGCTGATCACGGTTGGATGTATTACGATTGTTTCGCCGACCCTGATGGACATCAATGGGAAGTGATGTTCACTGATGCAAATCAATTGACACAATCGTAATCGCGAAATGATGAAAAAAAAGGTCGGAATTGCTCCGACCTTTTTCATGTTATGTATTGTGTTTACAAGTGAATCACTTCTCCGTAAGCAGCAGCTGCAGCTTCCATCACGGCCTCGCTCATGGTCGGGTGTGGGTGTACTGCTTTAATGATTTCGTGTCCTGTGGTTTCTAACTTGCGCGCAGTTACAATTTCAGCAATCATTTCAGTTACGTTAGCACCAACCATGTGTGCTCCCAACAACTCGCCGTACTTCGCATCAAAAATCAACTTCACAAATCCGTCCGATGCTCCACCTGCTTTTGCTTTACCGCTGGCAGAGAAAGGGAATTTCCCAACCTTGATTTCGTAACCGGCTTCTTTAGCAGCCTTTTCGGTGTACCCGACAGACGCCACTTCAGGCTGACAATATGTACATCCCGGAATGTTTTTGTAGTCGATAGGTTCAACGTGCATTCCCGCAATTTTCTCCACGCAAGTAATTCCTTCTGCTGAAGCCACGTGTGCTAATGCCTGTGTTGGCAACACATCACCGATGGCATAGTATCCGGGGATATTGGTTTCGTACCACTTATTTACGATGATACGACCTTTGTCTGTTGCAATGCCCACATCTTCCAATCCGATGTTTTCGATGTTCGCCTGAATGCCAACTGCTGATAATACAATGTCAGCTTCCAGTGTTTTTACACCGTCCTTAGCCTTCACACTCACTTTACATCCTGCTCCTGAAGTATCAACACTTTCAACAGAAGCTTCTGTCATGATATCGATACCGATTTTCTTAAACGATTTTTCCAGTTGTTTCGATACTTCTTCATCTTCAACAGGCACAATGTTCGGCAGGAATTCTACGATGGTAACTTTAGTGCCCATCGTTGCATAGAAATAAGCAAACTCCACACCAATTGCTCCTGAACCAACTACCACCATTGACTTTGGTTGTGTAGGTAAGGTCATTGCTTCACGGTATCCGATTACTTTTTTACCGTCTTGTTTCAAGTTCGGAAGTTCGCGCGAACGAGCCCCTGTTGCAATGATGATGTGCTTTGCTTCAATGGTCTGTACTTTTCCGTCTGCACCGGTAACTTCAACCTTTTTGCCCGGCTTCACTTTTCCGGTACCTGCAATGACTTCAATTTTATTTTTCTTCATCAAAAATTGCACGCCTTTGCTCATACCGCCTGCTACATCGCGACTGCGTTTCACCACAGCGTTGAAGTCGGCTTTTGTTTCTCCGGAAACAGTAATACCGTAATCACCGGCATGTTTCAGGTATTCAAAAACCTGCGCACTTTTTAATAATGCTTTAGTCGGAATACAGCCCCAATTCAAGCACACACCGCCTAATTCGGCTTTTTCAACGATAGCAGTTTTCATGCCCAGCTGAGAAGCACGAATAGCAGTAACGTATCCTCCCGGACCGCTTCCAATAATAATAACGTCGTAATTCATAAGTGATAAATATCGTGGTTCGTAAATGTCAACATTTTTGACCCGACGAAAATACAAAAAGTGCCTTTAATTAAGGCATTAACATTCCGGAAGACTAATAGGCACATGCGTGGCCAATCCACCGTCGGAAGTTTCTTTGTATTTGCTGTTCATGTCCAGGGCGGTTTGCCACATTGTACGAATTACTGCATCCAGCGTTACTTTGGCAAAATCCGGATCGCCGTGTAATGCTAATTGGGACGCTGTAATTGCCTTTATGGCGCCCATTGTATTACGTTCTATGCAAGGAATTTGCACCAACCCCCCGATCGGATCGCAGGTCAATCCCAAATGATGTTCCATGGCAATTTCCGCAGCCTGCATGGCTTGTGACGGAGTTCCACCACTGGCTTCCGTTAATGCAGCCGCAGCCATAGCCGAAGAAACTCCTATTTCTGCCTGACAACCACCCATGGCTGCTGAAATGGTAGAACCTTTCTTAAATAAACTGCCAATTTCACTGGCGGTTAACATGAAACGAATTAAATCATCATCGGTGCGACCTCCGGCAAACAAATGATAATACATCATGACCGCAGGAACAACCCCTGCTGCACCATTGGTCGGAGCAGTTACTACGCGTCCAAATGAAGCGTTTTCTTCATTAACTGCTAGTGCAAAACAACTGACCCAATTCAAGATTGAATTGAAATC
This sequence comes from uncultured Flavobacteriales bacterium, assembly GCA_937974275.1. Classification (GTDB taxonomy): domain Bacteria; phylum Bacteroidota; class Bacteroidia; order Palsa-965; family Palsa-965. The sequence continues at coordinate 58 of CALJIF010000137.1, read as the reverse complement.
ACCCGAACTCGCTCGCAACAGCGTGCACCATTCTTCAAAGTTGTTGTACGTTTTTCCT
>CALJIF010000136.1 GCA_937974275.1 uncultured Flavobacteriales bacterium | reverse complement strand
GCCATTGATACATGCTAATGTTTCCCGTGGAAGCACACGTGAGGTAACCTGATTCATTTTCACAGAACTGCTGATCCTGAGGCTGCGTGTTGATAGCAGCATTAACACAAGCAACATTGTATCGCATTACTTTAGGCACAAAATATATTCCGGTTCCATCATCCTTAGCGCTAAAGGTTACGATTTTGCCATCCGACTGAATGTCGACCGGGCCCGGTAACGTCCACGTATTCATCACGGTTGTTGTCTTTCCGTTAGTTCCGTATCCCGCGTCCAATATGCCGTTTCCTCGAATGCGCCATGTCTGTGATGCATATCCACCAGCAGAGGAATACGAGGAAGCAACAACAATTTTACCATCATACTGCTCCGTTATTCCTCCAAAATAATCTGCACTGTTGCTGTTGCCGTCCAATACCAAAATACCGTTTGCATTAAAAGTAGTGTCGCGTAATCCGGTCCAACCGTATCGGTAAATGTGCAAATCAATGTCATTGCCACCGACAACAACTTTATCATCACTCTGAACTAAGCAACCCTTAATTGTAAAGGTTGAATTCATTTCATTTACAATTCCTCCGTTGCCATATGCGGAATTAAAAGAACCATTCGACAGCAATGACAATATTGTAAATTGATTTGTTTCGCTGTGCACAACAATAATGTTTCCGTTTGACTGTACACGAATAAAAGCTGGAAATGTTGCGTCTCCGTAATTGCTGTTGGTCAGTAAACCATTCACACCAAATGTAGAATCTGCTTCTCCATTGGTTTTCAGTCGAGCCAACGCCAACTCTCCTGTTCCTCCATCATAACCCGCGGTTAAAATTTTTCCGTCTTGTTGTAATGCAACTGATGTACATCGTCCATAACCGCTTACGGAAAAATCAATAATAGCGACACCATTCGTTCCAAATGATGAATCGGGAGTACCATTGTTGAGATAGCGAAAAACCGCATATTTACTAGAAAAAATAGACGCACAAACAATCTTACCGTCCGGCTGAATCGCAATTTCAAATGCAGGTGCATCAGGCATAATTATGTTTAAGGAAGGATCCGCAGCACCGCCGGTATCTAACCTATACAAGCGCGACTGGAACAATGTAGAAGAAGTTAAATGATCCGACAACACGATATATCCATCGTTTTGAATCGCCATTCCCGCGATATTAGCGTGCATGACAGGAGGTGTCGGAGGATCGGCAATTCCACCAACGCCAAATGTATTGTCCAAAATTCCGGGTTGAGCGTAGTGAAAAATTGGTAGTACAATGGCTACGATCAAGAAAATACTAGTACGCATGTGGAGAGGTTTGTATTTCAAATATACCGAACCTGCGTAAACTGTACACCGAAGTATTCTTATTCATCATTCTGTACATCTATAAAATCCTCAAATTATGTGATCTCACAGCCTATTGTTTTTATTATTTCCCGAAATTCATATCATGAAATTTGCCGTTGCTTTATTGGGAATAATCATATTCATCGCGTGTGGAGAAGAACAAACCACCAATGATGCCAAGGTGCAAGCGCAATTGGATTCTATCAACCAACAACTATTGGCATTACGCGAACAATTAAAAAGTAATGACAATGTAAATGATACTCATGCAATAAAGGACAGCAACGAAATTCCCGATGTTCCGCCTCCACCGCCGCCCCCACCGGTTCCGGTTATTGATATTACCAAAGATCCTAAATCATCGAAACAATCCGTAGACGGCGACAATGCTGTATTTTATTACACCGGTAATAAAAATAAATCGGTGGAGATTACGGCGTGGAATGAAGGGAAACGAACAGTAACGTTATTCGATCCAACGGGAAAAGTGATGTATGTGTTTCACGACAAACGATTCAGCTACAGTCTTACTACGCGTATCGTAACATTTCATGCGAATGGTGCTGTACAAAAAGCCATTGTGCATAACAATCCCGGAGCAAGTAATTCGTGGAGTGAATCACACATCACATTTGGTAGCAACAATGAGCCTCAGTGGCGCGAAGACATTAGATTCCCTCAAGAACTCACTATCGAAGGAAATCCAAAATATTACTGGGATAAAAAACAACAGAATTGGGTGAAGCAGGAAGTGATCTATGAACAACCGGTTCCACAACCACGATAAAATTATTTCCCCAATTCTTCCAGTGCCAATGCTGCATTGGTGTATTGAGGATCTACCTCCAACGCTTTTCGATAATCGGCTTCTGCGTTGGTAACATCTCCTTTGCGCTGATAACAATATCCGCGACCGTAATAACCACGTGGCGACTTCGGATCGGCGTTGATAGCTGCAGCGAAATACTCCATGCCTTTGGTCACCATATTCGGATCAGAGCCCAGTTTAACCGCATGCAACATGCCCATATTAAAATTTGCATCGAAATGTTCCGGATTAATTTTTAATAATCGGGTGTATGCATCTAATGCCGCATTCAACTCATTAACGCTCTGAAAAAACATTCCCAGATTGTACAACGCTTCTTCGCTATTCGGATTTACACGCAACGCATTTTGATAATACTGCGCTGCTAACGGATCATTCTTCGCTGCAAACAATAAACCCAATTGAATATACGCACTGTAATAATCGGGCTCCTGCTCAACTGCGGTTTGCATACTGGAAATGGCTTTGGTGGTGTCTCCGAGTTCTTTAAACATCATGCCCTTCATGAAGTAGGCCTGTGCATTGTGAACATCTTGCAGCAACACTTCATCCAATAGTTTCACTTCTTCCTCAAATCGTTTCATGTAATGATGCAACTGCGCTAAGCGAAGTTTACAGTCTACATTTTTCGGATCAACCTGCACTGCTTTTTTCAGCAATATTTCGGTCTTCGCAACTTTCCCTACGAAAAAATTCACATCTGCTGCGGTCAACAACCACGCACTTTTGGTGCTATCGAGTTGAATAATACGATCCATATCATTGATGGCTGCCTCGTAATTTTTCGCACCCAGATGCAAACGCGCACGGGTATGATACAATTCCAGGTTGTTCGGATCAGCAAGAATTTTTTGATTGATAGTAGTAAGCGTTTGCGCGGAGTCTTTAACAGAATCGCTTTTCCCGGGCTCCGAAGAACCATTATTGCAAGAAGAGAATCCGAACAGGATTCCCGTGATCAGCGTTATATGTACAAATTTCATCATAGCTCAAAATAAAAACATCCCGAAGTTACACATAAGTTGTGCAACAAACGGGATGTTAGATGTTGTCGTTAAACGACAGATTTATAGAAATGTTTCAATCCGCAAAAGACCGGGCTACACTTCACGTCAGCTCATCTTTTTTACTGAACCGAATCAATTATTCAGACTGTACACCAATCACTAAGAACAACTGCATCGTTGCGAAGCAAAATTCCGGCTGCGAAATACTGCAACTATTCCGCCTCCACCACTGCGTCAGCGCTTGCAGCAGTGAGCGTTTCACGAATTTGTGCTTCAATTTGATCCATCAATTCCGGATTGTCGTGGAATAATTGCTTAACCGCGTCACGACCTTGTCCGAGTTTAGTGTCTTCATAACTGAACCACGATCCGCTCTTCTTAATAATGCCGTGCTCCACACCCAGATCAATAATTTCACCCACGCGGGAAATTCCTTCACCGAATAAGATGTCGAACTCAGCAGTGCGGAACGGAGGCGCTACTTTGTTCTTTACAATTTTCACGCGAGTGCGGTTACCTGTTGCTGTTTCACCGTCCTTAATTTGTCCGGCACGACGAATATCCAAACGCACTGATGCATAAAACTTCAAGGCATTACCGCCGGTAGTTGTTTCCGGATTCCCGAACATCACCCCGATTTTCTCACGCAACTGGTTAATGAAAACGCAGCAGCATCCGGTTTTGCTGATGGTAGCGGTCAACTTACGTAATGCCTGAGACATCAAACGAGCCTGTAAGCCCATCTTCGACTCGCCCATTTCACCTTCAATTTCTGCTTTCGGTGTTAATGCCGCAACGGAGTCAATTACAATAATATCAATAGCTCCTGAACGAATCAGATTATCCGCAATTTCCAACGCCTGCTCTCCGTTATCGGGTTGAGAGATCAACAAACTATCGGTATCCACACCCAAACGTTGTGCATAGAAGCGATCGAATGCATGTTCCGCATCGATGATAGCGGCAATGCCACCCTGGCGCTGAACTTCGGCAATGGCGTGAATAGCCAATGTTGTTTTACCTGACGATTCCGGACCGTAAATTTCAATAATACGTCCTTTAGGATAACCACCAATTCCAAGTGCAATGTCCAAAGTCAATGAACCGGAAGGGATGGCTTCCATTTGTTCCACCGGATTATCGCCCAACTTCATGATGGTACCTTTACCATAGGTTTTCTCCAGTTTGTCAATGGTTAATTGTAATGCCTTTAACTTTTCCTTGTTTACTTCTTTTTCTTTGCTCATGACTTAAAAATTAAAATGGTTAACTAATAAAAACGAATGTAGTAAGAACAGTAAGCGCGAATCAAGTGATGTTTATAACTACGCACTCTGATGTTGATTACTTGCATTCAGTCCGGACTACATTGTCAGGACGGTACAAAGTTGAACTACGAGAATGTAATCTATTTACAATCTGCAGAACGGTGTAAAAATAATTTGGTGTTTTGGATGGTTTGGCTAAGAATGTTAGTTTTTTGGTGTCCCGATGCTTCGGGATGGTGTGGTGGTGTCCCGATGCTTCGGGATAGTGTGGTGGTGTGTTGGTGTGGTGGTGTGTTGGTGTGGTGGTGTGTTGGTGTGTTCGTATTACCGTAGATTGAGCGGAGCCGAAATCAACGGAAAGAAGTGTGTTCGTATTACCGTAGATTGAGCGGAGCCGAAATCAACGGAAAGAAGTGTGTTCGTATTACCGTAGATTGAGCGGAGCCGAAATCAACGGAAAGACTAGTGTCCTCCATTATTTAACCGCAAAGGCGCAAAGAAGTCGCAAAGGACGCAGTGATGGCCTTGGTGAGTTGGTGCGATGGCTTGTTAGTGTGGTGGTTTGGTGGTGTGTTAGTGTGTTAGTGTGTTAGTGTGTTGGTGTGTTAGTGTCCCGATGCTTCGGGATGGTGTGTTAGTGTGTTAGTGTCCCGATGCTTCGTCCGAAGGACTCCAACGGTCTGAAAGACTCCTATGGAGAGGG
>CALJIF010000135.1 GCA_937974275.1 uncultured Flavobacteriales bacterium | reverse complement strand
CAAAGGATTTAACTATGCGTTGCATCAGCATGGAAAAAATACATTAATCGATTCTACATACTACAACGGCTGATGAGCACCCAAAAAGTTTGTATAGGAATTGATATCGGCGGAACCAACATAGAAGTTGGTTACGTCAACAGTTCGGGCGAAGTGATTTTCAAACGTCACTATCCGACCAAATCATTCCAACATCCCGATCAGTTTATCCGCAAGTTGCAGGAAGATGTAACTCTTGATCGCGACCTTCATAAACTCGCAATTCTTGGTGTGGGCATTGGTGCGCCAAGCGGAAACTATTTTACGGGCAGCATTGAACATGCTCCCAACATGCCGTGGGACGGAATTATTCCTTTAGCTCGATTAGTGCAAGATGCAACGGGACTTCCCACATTACTTACTAATGATGCAAACGCGGCAACAGTTGGTGAAATGCAATTCGGCAGTGCCAAAGGATTGCGCAACTTTATTTTGATTACGCTGGGAACGGGCGTGGGCAGCGGCTTTGTGAGTAATGGCGAACTCATTTACGGACACGACGGATTTGCCGGAGAACTCGGTCATGTAATAGTTCGTGAAAATGGGCGTGTATGCGGTTGCGGTCGCTTAGGTTGTCTGGAAACGTACTGTTCCGCGACAGGAGTTGTACTTACAGCGAAAGAAAAACTTTCACAATCGTTAAAGTCCGAGTTGCATCAAATCCCAATTCATGAGCTCAACAGTGCGCACATCAGCAAGGCTGCAGGAAATGGAGATGTATTGGCATTAGAAGTAATTGATGAAACTGCGCGAATTTTGGCAATCGCTTTAGCCAATGCTGTTGCCATAATAAGTCCGGATCATATTTTTATTTATGGCGGACTTTCCCACGCCGGTGAAATCCTACTGCAACCGCTTCGTAAATACTTTGATAGTTTTTTATTGAAAAACTATCGCAATAAAGTCAAGATCTTGCCATCAGGATTGCCGGACGAAGCAGCGATATGCGGTGCAGCTGCATTGGCCTGGAATAAAATATAGTAAGCGCGATTACTATCTTATAAGCAGAGTAAACAATTCGTAACTTGCCGATCAAATCTCAAAACCACGATCATGAATAAATTTTTACCTCTCTTTGCGGGAATTGTTTCTTCAGGCTTCATGTATGCACAATGCGTCACCATAGGCTGCGGAAACAGCATCACCGTCAACACTGACTCTGCACAATGCGGAGCTGCAGTAACTTTCGCTGCTCCTGTTGCAAATAGCAGTTGTACTATCGCCATTGCCGACACATTTCAATTTACGGGTGGCATGCAATCTTACACTGTGCCTGTAGGCGTAACTCAACTGGAGATTGAAGTATGGGGCGCTCAAGGCGGAGCCAACTGGGTGAACAACACCAATTTCGGAGGTTACACAAAAGGCACATTAGCCGTTACGCCCGGTGAAGTATTGCAAATATTTGTTGGTGGACAACCTACAACAACCGCCGGAGGATATAACGGTGGTGGTGCAGGCGATGGCGCAGGCAAAGGTGGCGGAGGCGGAACAGATGTGCGCAGAGCACCTTATTCATTGAATGATCGTATTGTTGTTGCCGGTGGCGGTGGTGGTGCAGGATATTGGAGCAATTTGCATGTTGTTGGTGGTGTAGGCGGAGGATTAAACGGAGGTGATGGATATCGTGCCCCTAATGATCCTGGTGGATTGGGTGCATCGCAAACAGGACCAGGTGCTAACGGAACCTGCATCAACTTTAATGTCACTTCCATGGCCGGAGGTTTCGGCTTTGGTGGAACACCATTAAGTTATAACTGCGGCTGCGAAGGATACGGTGGCGGTGGAGGCTGGTACGGCGGCGCCGGGAGCGGAAACTGTCGCGGCGGCGGTGGTGGTAGCGGATATATTCTTCCTACTGCAACCAACGTTACACAAACCGCCGGTGTTCGCACCGGAAATGGAATGGTGGTGCTGACATTCAATGGCCCTAGCACTCCTGTTGTTACGCAAACTGCAGGCTTGCCCAGCGGAAGTCTATTCCCTGTAGGAACAACTACGAATTCTTTCCTTGCGGATGATGGTGCGGGTAATACTGCGACTTGCGCATTCACAGTAACAGTTACGGACAATGAAATGCCGGTGATCACACAAATGCCGGGTAACATTACTGCTAATACAGACAGCGGAATGTGTACCGCTAACATCGTTTGGTTAAGTCCGATTGCAACCGACAATTGTGCAGTGACGCTAAGCTCTTCGGCTAATTCAGGAGATGCATTTCCTGTTGGAACCACCACAGTAGTTTTTACTGCAACAGATGCTTCCGGTAATGTAACCTTAGATTCAATTTCGGTAACCGTTGCAGATCAAGAAGCTCCAATTATTACGTGTAGTTCAAACATCACGGTTAGTACAGATTCAGGAATGTGTTATGCAACCGGTGTGAACTTAGGTTCAACTACTGCATTAGATAATTGTAACATAGCATCACTCACCAACAACGCCAACGATACGCTTGCTGTAGGAACTCATTTGATTTTATGGACTGCTACTGATTCAGCAGGAAACACATCAACATGTCAGCAAACGGTAACTGTTGTAGACACACAAGCCCCGTCGTTTAATTCATGTCCGCAAGACATTGCAATATGTCCGGGCATCATTACGTTCCAAAATCCTGAAGCTTCGGACAATTGCGGTTCTACGGTAGCTCAAATTTCCGGACCTGCTAACGGCAGTACATTAACTGCAGGAAATTACCAGGTTACATTTGTTGCAACAGATGCTTCCGGTAATAGCGATACTTGTTCCTTCAACATTACAGTTCATCCTGAACCAACTGTATCGCTTGCTATTTCAACATCTAATGTGTGTGTTGATGATGCAGCATTCGCATTAAACGGAGCAAACCCTGCAGGTGGTACGTTTAGCGGTAACGGTGTCAGCAATGGCAACTTCACTCCTTCCGTTGCAGGTGTAGGAACACACGTTATCAATTATACGTTTGTTGACACCAATGGTTGTAGCGGTGTTGCATCGGATACTGTTGTTGTGAATGCGTGTACAGGAATTGAAGAACCGGGCAATAGTTTGTTCCAACTTTATCCGAACCCGAATAACGGTATGTTTACTCTAAATACAAACACAACCGGCACCGTAGTGATTTGGGATCAAACGGGTCGTGTGGTTTACCAAAACCAAATGACACCGGGAAGAAATGAATTAAACTTGCAACGTGCGTCTACCGGCTTGTATACTGTTCGTTTTACAGATAATGCCGGCAACACGAATACACAGCTTTTACATATTCAACATTAAATCACAGCAACATGAAAAAATTCCTGTTCCCCGCTGTAATTGCCCTCACCCTTTTGATGGGTTGTAACAGCACCAAAGAGAGCCAGACGGCTTATCAATGTCCAATGCAATGCGAAGGTGAAAAAACCTACGAAAAACCCGGAGAATGTCCGGTGTGCAAAATGGAATTGAAAGTTCCAAAGGCTAACGGTCATTAAAAGAAAAGGGAGAATCAAATGATTCTCCCTTTTGCTTTTTTCAGTGTTCTTGACTAACGCTTATCATTAGCTTTTTGTGGATCTTTTGGTGCAGGTTGTGCTTTACCACCGGGCACTTTTTTCATTGGTCGTTTCTTATTACCCGTTTTAGCCGGAGCCGGAGCAACTTCCGCCTTACCGCCTTGCGGTGCAGGTTTTGCTTCTGCTTTAGGTGCAGGTGCAGGTTCTGCCTTAGTTGCAGGTGCAGGCTTAGCGGTTCCTTTTGATTTCGGAGGATCTTGCGCAAATGCAAATGCTGCAAACGACAAGAAAGCTATTGACAATACGATCTTTTTCATGATTATGATTTTTAGAAGTAGATTTATCAATATTAATGCCAAAAATGAAACAATCCAAGAAGTTCGTTCGCCTCAGCTTATTTGCTGCATTTACTTTTTTCATTACAAACCTGTTGTTTGTAGCCTGTTCTTCTTCACCCGAAGAGGCAAATTCTCGCGACACGACTAACCTTGCACAAGAACTTTCGGAAGAATTGAAATCTCCCGCGGAATACGACCAATTCTTGTGGTTTTATAGTGCATTTATTTATGAACTGACTAATTCGGACTCCGTAATGCAGTTAAATAAATACATCAGTAAAGAACATCGCTTAACAATAATTCATACTGAAGGTGCATTGCCGGAAGTTAAACGAACGGAGTCTTTCAAGGACTTATTTGCAATGAACTTCGTTGTTCTAAAAGACACGAATTTGCGCAGCGAAACGCCCAAGCAGGAAAGTTTACCTGAACGTAATTGTGATCAACCAACCGGTTGGAACAAAACAGGATGTTACACACAGGAAATCAATCCGATTAAAGACACCGACCTGTGGACGGTAGCAGGACTCAGGGAAGAGGAAATAAAATCAATCCGAACATCTGCTGCAACAATCACAAGAACAGTCATCAATACCCGAGGAGTAACATTTTATTTCAGCCTGATTCAAGGCACTTGGTATCTTACCTTTATTGATCTGCGACCAAATTGTGCGGCATAAAAAAAGCGTCCCGAAAGACGCTTTCATTGTATGTGATTAAAGATTATTCTCCATCTAAATCAGGATCCTGGTCGGGCTCATCGGCATCACCGCCTGTTGGTGTAGGCTCAGTTGTACCCGGCTTACCACCTTTTCCTTTTTTAGGCTTGCCTTTACCTTTTGCTTTGGTTTTGTTAGCCGCTTGCTTTGCGCGTTGCTCTTGCCATTTAGCGTACTGTTCAGGAGACAAGGTTGATTTCATCCCATTATGAAATTCATCACGAGCCTTCTTGCGTTCAGCCTGCCATACTTTTTTATCCTGACCTTTATATTGTTCGCGCAACTCATCCATTTTTTTCGCACGCGCCAAAGCCAAATCACGAACTTTGTTTTTTTGCGTAGCATCTAAGCCTAAATCCTTTTGCATTTTGTTGGCATAGGCATCAGCACGCTGTTCAGGAGTTTTCTTCGGTTTACCATTGCCTTGAGCAAAAGCTAATGTCGCAGTCATGAGCAACATCACCAACATTGAAATTGTCTTCTTCATAATAAATTGTTTAGTTGAAATTTGTGTGTCAGAATTCATGCCAAAGATAACCTAACCCTTTAGTTTGTTTAATGATTTGCATCATATTGCCACAAAACGTTAAAAATTAGACCCGTAAGAAGACATTAATTGCTTTCTGACTTTCCGTAACGTATCTTTATCGGATAAGTAAAATAGAATACCAAATTGAAAGGTTCCATTAAATTCGTGCAAGCCGAGCGCTCTGCATTCTTCCCAACTCTTAAGAAACGCGTAGAACAGTATTTTCGTGATAATCAAATCGATCATCACGCCAACGCGCAAATGGTAGTCAAAACCATTGTCTTACTAACCGCTTACATCACCCCTTTTGTGGCCATGGTAGTTTTTGATTTACCCACTTGGGTTAATCTGATCTGCTGGACCATCATGGGCCTTGCTCTGGCCGGCATAGGAATGTCCGTTATGCATGATGCCAATCATGGAGCGTATTCTGCGAATAAAAAAGTTAACACGTTATTGGGTTACACACTCAATCTCGCAGGAGCTTCGGTATTCAATTGGAAATTGCAACACAATATTCTTCATCACACTTATACCAATGTTGTGCATTACGATGAAGATATTGACGACAAAGGTTTCATGCGCTTTTCTCCGCATACACGACGCAAGAAATACCAATCACTGCAAGTTGTGTATGCATTTTTGTTCTATGCGGTGATTACTTTGTATTGGGTGATTGCGAAAGACTTATTGCAATTTATCCGTTACACTAAAAACGGTGTGAATCCAAACAAGCCGAAAGAAAATGTAATCACGTTCCTGAAAATTTCGGCTGTTAAAATCAGTTACTTATTCGTGACACTCTTTGTTCCGATTTATTTCGCAGAACTGCCGTGGTTACAAGTCATAAGCGGATTTCTGATTATGCATGGTGTAGCGGGTCTAATACTTACAGTAATTTTCCAGTTGGCACACACCGTCGAAGGCACCAGCCATCCTCTACCTAACGATTCCGGCAATATTGAAAACGATTGGGCAATTCACCAATTGAATACAACGGTAAACTTTTCTCCTGACAGTAAAATTTTAACCTGGTATCTCGGCGGATTGAATCATCAGGTAGAACATCACTTGTTCCCGCGGATTTGCCACGTGCATTATCCTGCCATTTCTAAAATTGTACAAGAAACCTGCAATGAATTCGGAGTTCCATATTTGGAAAACAAGACGTTTATGCAGGCGTTACGTTCACACATCCGCACACTTAAGCGTTTCGGTCGAATTGATCCGGAACTGGCTCAGATGTAACACTTACAAGTTGTATCGGTCGTTGCTCAGCACATAATCTGCAACAACACGACGCACTTCTTTAATATTCACAGGCTCTACTTTTGTAAAGCGGCGCAAGCCCATCTGCATCATGCGTTGTTCGTCGCCTTCGGCGAAACTATTCACGGCATCCTTGCCCGACTTGAGAATTCGATCAGCAGCATCGTAAATGCGTGAGCGCATAATCGCCAATTGCACCGCGCAGGCACCTTCGCCTCTCATGCTCACTAATTTCTCGACGCGCAGCAAAGTGGATTCGGCAGTGTATGTTTCAATAGCCATGTCGGCAATATTCATCAGAATTTCTTGCTCCTTAGCCAACGTCATCATGAACTTCTGCACAGCCGCACCTGCAACCATTAACACCGCTTTCTTAAAATTCTCCAACGCCTTCTTCTCAGCAGCAAACAAAGCAGTATCCGGTTCACCGAAATCCGGGATGGACATTAATTCTCCGGCAACTTTTTGCGCAGGCCCCATCAAATCCAATTCACCCTTCATGGCTTTGCGCAATAACATATCCACCACCAACATTCGATTGATTTCGTTCGTGCCTTCGAATATTCTATTGATACGAGAGTCGCGATACGCCCGTTCCATTGGAGCTTCGGCACTGTAACCCATTCCACCGTATATCTGAACACCTTCATCTACCACAAAATCCAACACTTCAGAACCATGCACTTTTAGTATTGCAGCCTCTGCAGCGAATTGCTCCACACCTTTCAGTTTTGCTTTCGCTTCATCCATCCCTGCTTGCTGCAACGCTTTGATCGCATCATCCACATTTTGCGTGGCGCGATACAACGCAGACTCAACAGCATAAGCACGAATAGCCATCTCACCGATCTTCTGTTTGATCGCTCCATACTTCGCAATAGAACGACCAAATTGCTGGCGTTCGTTCGCATATTTTGTTGCATGCGTAATTACGCGCTTCGCTCCGCCTAATGCTGCACCGGCCAATTTCAAACGACCCACATTCAAAATATTTACGGCAATCTTAAAACCGTTTCCGCGTTCAGAAAGTAAATTCTCAACAGGCACATGGCAATCATTAAAAAAAACTTGACGCGTTGAGCTTCCTTTAATGCCCATCTTGTGTTCTTCCGGGTTTAACACAACTCCGCCGAATGATTTCTCAACGATGAACGCGCTGAGGTTTTCGTCTTCATCAATCTTCGCGAATACGATAAACACTTCAGCGAAGCCACTATTTGTGATCCACATTTTTTGTCCGTTGATCACGTAGTGCTTGCCATCAGGAGTTAATATGGCTTTTGTTTTTCCGGAATTGGCATCACTTCCTGCTCCCGGTTCTGTTAAGCAATAACACGCCTTCCATTCACCGGTTATCATTTTAGGTAAATACTTCGCGCGTTGCTCTGCATTACCGTACAACTGAATCGGCAACATACCAATTCCTGTATGCGCTGCAATTGCAACAGCAAAGGAATGTCCGCCACCTAATATTTCCGTAGTGAGCATGGAAGTTTTGAAATCTTTCCCAAAACCTCCATACTCTTCCGGAGTTGCTATTCCCAGCAATCCAAGCTCGGCGGCCTTGTCCAGCTTGCCCGCCATCAGTCCGTCTTCCATGGTATCCAGACGATCCAACACAGGATCAATTTCCTGCTCGATAAAATCGCGACACGTCTGTGCAATCATCAACGTTTCTTCATCCCATTCTTCAGGGATAAAAATTTCACTTGCCGGAGTTGAGCGAATTAAGAACTCGCCGCCTTTGATTGGATTACTCATAACTCAATAATTTAAAATTTATAACTACTGCTGTTGCTCGTCTTCGTACCAATTGATTTTACGCGACAACCACATGATCACTAACAATACTGCGAATATGGAAATACTTCCTACCAGCAATGCGTAATCCTGTAATTGAATGATGACAAACATAAATCCGTACAACAACGTCATGATGGCACCCATGAGCATCGTTGATTTGCGATTATTGAATATCCACGATGAATACATCGTAATTGCCCCGATTGTTGCAATTGCAGAAACCCAATAACCCGCATTAAAACCAATATGTTCCGATAGCGACAACAACAAGGTGTAGAACACACATATTGCCAAACCAACCAATACGTACTGGAACGGGTGAATGCGCAACTTCTGCAAAATCTCGACAAAGAAGTACACCATAAACGATAAACCAATAATTAAAATCGCATACTTGGAAGCACGGGCCGATTTCAGATAATGATCGACAGGCACTTTGAAATCAATTCCAAAACGCGATTCATAAGTATTGAACGCATCATCACTCCACACCTGCGGATAATTACGATTTAAGTTCAACACTTTCCATTCTGCTTTGAAACCGTCTTTGCCAATGTCTGCGGGTTTATTCGGCAGAAATGCTCCGCTAAAACTTGGATCGCGGTACGTTGAACTCAATTGCACAATCGTCGTTTTACCTAATGGTTCAAAATACAGTTCCTTGCTGCCGTTCAATTTCATTTGAAAAGAAAACTTCCACTCCGCACCGGGCATGCGCTGCAAACTATCGGGTTCAAGCGGAACACTAATACCTCCATTGCTGCCGTAACTCAATCCTTCACCTTCGATGCCGGGATTAAACACAAGATCTTTCCCGTTAAGATTGAGTTTCACTTGTTCCTTAATTCCGCGCATGTCCGTTACACCAACGCCTAAAAATGCTTTTTCCCATTCCAGCTTTTTCGGATCAACTTTTGTCAACGCATATTCAGGAATTTTGAATGAGCCCGCAACAGCGAGATCACTTTCATACACCATCACTTCATAAATTCCGCGATGGCGCATATTCGGCGTGACGTTGCCTTTGTACGTTAACTCTTCAGGAAGAATCTTCAGGTACGACGTTACATTATTTTGTCCGTTCCACACCTGATAAGGAATGTACAATACAGGTCCGCGTACGGTTTGCTCACGGCTCCATTTTTCGCTGACTTCTGAAATCGCATTCTCCGAAGTACGCTCGCGGTCATAGATAAGAAACTCGAGCAAAGCCCACGGAATAAGTAAAATAATAATCAACAGAATAATCACCAGGAGCTTCATGGTGATGGACGGTTTCTTTTTAGGTGCGGGAACCTGAGGAACCTGAGGCATTTGAAAAGGAGGATTGTTTTCCATTGCGTTTTGTTTTCGAGATTAACGACTACCACTTCAAAGTATTGGATCGTTAACAAATGTTGTGTTTTAATTAATACACTTCAAAAATACCTGCTGCTCCCTGACCCGTACCCACACACATGGACACGATACCGTATTTATTGTTTCTGCGTTTCATTTCATTGAATAACTGTACTGACAATTTCGCGCCGGAACAGCCTAATGGATGCCCCAACGCAATAGCACCTCCATTCACGTTCAAAATCTCCTGATTAAGCTCCAACTTGCGCGCAACAGCTATACTCTGTGAAGCAAAAGCTTCGTTCAACTCAATAAGATCAATTTGATTTAAATTCAAATTTGCCAAACGTAATGCTTTAGGGATGGCTTCTACAGGACCAATGCCCATGATGCGAGGAGGAACACCTGCCACAGCATAACTTACTAGACGCGCAATAGGCTGCACATTCAACTGCTTTAGCATTTTTTCGCTAACCACAATCACAAATGCAGCGCCATCGGATGTTTGAGAAGAGTTACCTGCAGTAACCGTTCCGTTGGCAGCAAACACCGGCTTCAACTTTGCAAGCGCATCCGCATTGGTATCAGCACGCGGACCTTCATCCATCGTCACGATAGTATCTCGTTGCTTACGCTTACCCGATTCGTCCAAATACGTTTCACTTACCGTAATGGGCGCAATACCGCTCGTAAACAAGCCTTCCTGCTGTGCATTCAAAGCACGCTGATGAGAACGTAATGCAAATGCATCCTGATCTTCTCTATTGACATTATATTCATTCGCTACTGCTTCTGCCGTTAAGCCCATGCCCCAATACCAATCGGGATGATTTAACGCGATATCCGCATTCGGGATGACGCGCCAGCCGCCCATCGGAATTAAGCTCATACTTTCCACACCACCGGCAACAATACAATCCGCCTGACCCGCATGAATTCTTGCAGCAGCCAGTGCAATAGTTTCCAATCCCGATGAACAATAACGATTAACTGTCATACCCGGAACTTTATCCGTATCCAGCGCTAACAAAGAAATCAGGCGTCCTACGTTAAGACCTTGCTCCGCTTCCGGCATTGCGTTTCCAACAATGACGTCGTCAATCTGCTCTTTATCCAATTGCGGAATCTGCGCTACCACTTGACGAATAACTTGTGCGGCAAGATCATCGGGACGTAAAAAACGAAAAACACCCTTGGGCGCTTTCCCAACCGGAGACCGAAGACCTGCTATAATATATGCATTCATATTATTCCTATTTATCGTATTAAACTATTTAATAACCGCGAATACTATTAATTGCGCAACACTTTACCACCCTGCAAAATCGACTGCATGCGTTCCAACGATTTCCGTTCACCACACAGCGAAAGAAAAGCTTCACGTTCCAGATCGAGCAAATACTTCTCACTCACTAATGTTGGTTGTGACAAATCGCCACCACACAGCACCCAAGCCAGTTTGCGTGAAATCAGTGAATCGTGTGCGGATATAAACTTTCCGCTTTCCATGGAATTTGCACCCACGTATGCCAATCCCAACGCCTGTTTACCCAACA
>CALJIF010000134.1 GCA_937974275.1 uncultured Flavobacteriales bacterium | reverse complement strand
GTTTGAACCTAGCAAGAATTGAGTTGGGAGAATTTGATGATGATTATTTTTTCCTTCACAAGGAACAACCGCGTTTCGAATATAATTTGATTGACTCTTTACCTGCCAGATATTTTCTTGTATATCCTTATGTAAATGACTAAGGAGTAACGCTTGAATTCGACCCCCAAACAAATAAGGTTGTTTCCTCACGTTGCGAAGGCCCATATTAATTTGAGGAAGCTTTCAGGTGCTTGGGTGCTATCACCAGGGTAATTTTGCTTCAATTGTTTAATGCAACGGGATTACATAGGGGCGTTTAACCCCGTTTATTAGTGTATTACAGAAACAATGAATCCTTGCTGTACAGGCTTACAAACTTTTTAGCTACCGGAACTTACAATCGCCCGTAAACAGTATACGCAGACCAACCTTACACTCTAATAATTGAATTGGCGCAGTATATACATAACCCACGTGGTGCGTATGTACAACTTGCGTTTGTGTATTGATGAAGTCGGCATAAATCGGATCGCGACCATTTTTCGATTCGCCGGCACCGTGGTTATGCGGTGTGTTCGTTTGCTGCGGATGTGCATTGGGATCTAAATCCTTATCCACATTCATGTAGCTTACCGGCCCTCCCATGTGAATGCCTGCAGAAACAAACAAATAGGAAATGGAATTGCCGCAGGTTTTGTCGAGGTTAGTCAAGCGAACATCCAAGCCTCCACCGACATAACCTGTAAGCGCTTTGTCTTTTTGCAGCAGGTCGTTCACTAAAGGACGGCAGTTATCTGTATCTGCAGGATCTGCAATCACCAAATTTGTGTTGTAAAACGCACCGCCGGCACGCACATCCGCATAAGGAATTAATCGTGCTTCTGCAGGAGCAAAGGCGTATCGCAAATACAACCCGGTATTGATAAAGGAATTGGTCACGGAGAGTGTTGTGTTGATCTGTGAACCATCGGTTGCATTAAATACAAAATCGCGTGTGTGCAACCCGTAAGCGTTATATGCGAACGTTAGTCCAACACTTATTGGAAGTCGTTTAGGGGCATAATAATAATCCATGCCAAAACCATGTGCGTTGTTCAGCGACTTCGCCATCATGCCTTGTGGCGCGCTGAAAGTATAGTTCATGGTCATTCCGAATTGTGCAGAGGCAACAACGGGGACACAAAAGATAATTGCGGCAAGTAGTACACGTTTCATAGGCGTTGTATTGATTGTACACAAGTTACTCCGACCAAATCAGTGCCACAACTATAATTTGTTAAATGTGGTGAAATGCGCTGTAAGTGGTATGTTTTGGCGATTCCGGAGTATGTGTATTTTCGCGCCATGGTGAAGCAAATCATTTTTGATCTGGGCGGCGTTTTAATCAATCTCGATTTCAAAGCGACTTCCGATGCGTTCAAGCGTCTTGGTGCCGGTAATTTCGATGCTGCATATACGCAATTGAAACAAAGCGATGTGTTTGATCGTCTGGATCGGGGTGAGATTTCCGACGAAGATTTTAGAAATTACTTGCGCGAATTTATACCGCAACCGGTTTCCGATGTAGCGCTGGATGCCGCGTGGAATGCGATGATACTTGATTTTCCGTCGGAACGTTTACAGTGGTTGCTGGAATTGAAACAACGTATGCCCATTTATTTGCTTAGCAATACCAACCATATTCACGTGCGTCACTTCAGCGCGTATCTTAAAGAAGCGCATGGTGTAAACGACCTGAAAACATATTTTAACCGCGCTTACTATTCGTGTGAAATCGGTTTGCGCAAGCCGGATGTAGCCGCATTTGAGTTTGTACTCCGTGAAAATAATTTAGTGCCGCACGAAACGTTATTTATCGACGACACACATCATCATGTTGCAGGAGCTTTACAGGCAGGACTGCAAGCTACGTTATTGGAAAAAAATCAGCGCGTAGAAGATGTAGTGCAACAAATCATGCACTAGTTTATTTGCGTTCCTGGCACAACTCAATTAACACGCCATTGGTGTCTTTCGGATGCAGAAAGCAAATGAGTTTATTGTCAGCACCTTCTTTGGGCTGCTCGTTTAATACGGTGAATCCTTCTGCCTGCAAGCGTTTCATTTCGGCATGGATGTCTTCAACGTCGAATGCAATATGATGAATGCCTTCTCCTCGTTTTTCGATGAACTTAGCAATGGCACTGTCTTCACGCGTTGCTTCCAACAATTCGATTTTCGTTTCGCCCATCATAAAAAAGGAAGTGGCTACGCCTTCACTTTCTACGCGCTCTTCTTTGTATGGAACGCGGCCAAAAAGTTTGGAGAATAGTTCGTTGGACTTTTGTAAGTCTTTTACGGCGATTCCTAAGTGTTCAATTTTTCTCATGTGGTGAAAATAAAAAACCCCGAGAATTTCGGGGTTTTTGGAGTGGTTTATCTTTAGGATTACTGCTTAAAGAATTCTGCAGTTTTATTATCGTAGTTGAGGAAGTAACCGCCTTTAGCAAGACCTGTTACATCAATTTTGGTTCCGAAGCCTTTCTTCACGATGTTGCCGAACTGATCGTAGATTTCGTACATCGTTTCTCCACCTTCGAAGGTGATTTCAGTTTTCGCTTTTACCGGGAAGAACTTAATTTCAGGCTTGTTGCTGGTTACTTTAGCAACAGGGCTGGTGCGCGCTTGTCCGGAATAATCGACTTGCTTAACACGGAATTGATTTTCGCCGGAGTGCAACACTACTTTAAACTGATAGGTGTTAGGACCTGCAGTTCCTGTTCCTTCTACTTCACCAACTTTCACCCATTTGTTCCAACGGAATTGCTCTACAACATAAGTCAACTTTCCGGATTCCGCAGTGGTTGTCCACTTGAGCATTTCAGAACCGCCGTCGCATGTAATAGAAGAAGTAACAAAAGTAGATTTTGGCTTTAATACTTCAGGATTCAACACTTTTGGTTTGCAATCGTCTTTGTGAAAAATTTTGATGCTCACCGCATCTCCGTTTTTCAATTGAAACTGACGCAAGTCGATTTCGAAAGCACTGGAACCAATTTCGTCCGTTGTGATTTTGTCGTTCACACGTACTTCATACACACAGAAACCAACGCCATTGCTTGCGAACGGATTCTGCACGTAAACATTCTTGCCTTGATAGGTGCCTTCAATTAAAATCATTGACTGACCAAAACCGGTAAGGCTGATCAGCATTGCAAACACCGTATATATTGTAAACTTTTTCATGTCAATCGTGCAGTGTGGGGTTCCACCTTCTATTTTTCGACGGGCAATATTATGTTTTTCAGCGCCAAAATCAAAATAAACCCGCATTTTTTTTCGATGAAGCATCAAAATAAAGAGATTGCGATAGTTGAAGTGAAATTTCGCGTAGCGTCGAATCCCTTATGTGATGAGATCAACAGCGGTATTTATTCGTCAAAATGGACAAATAAATTAGTACGTTACACTTAAATTAAGTAACCTTGCAGGATAATTTGGGTGAAAACTCATTCACATACTTGTTACTACAAACATCTATGAAAAGGTTATTACTGTTAGCATCAATTGCTTCATTCTTAGTTTCTTGCGGCGGTGGAGAAGGCGAGAACACAACTCCTGCCGAAGGGAAAGGCGGACGCAAATACGGAGGAACACTGCGTTTTAACGAGGTGGATAAGTTTCAAAGCTTATTTCCAAGCTCTATCACGGACCAAATCTCCAGCCACGTAGCTTCTCAGATTTACGAAGGCTTGGTGAAGTTTGATGTGCGCACCATGAAGGTATTACCTGCGTTGGCAGAATCCTGGGAAATGGATGCCACCGGTACAAAATACACGTTTAAATTACGTAAAGGCGTTAAGTTCCATGATAACGATTGCTTCGCAGACGGTAAAGGACGTGAAGTAACCGGAGAAGATGTACGTTATTCCTTCGAGTTGTTATGTAAGAACGACGGCATCAACCAAAATTTCGGAACTACTTTTAAAGGCCGTCTTGCAGGTGCAGACGAATATTATAATGCAGGTGCGCAAGCTAAAGCCGGATCATTAAGCGGCGTTAAAGTTGTAGACGCAAATACAGTGGAGCTTACGCTTGTTGAGCCGAACATTTCTTTCTTGTACATTCTTGCAAACAGCGCATGCGGTATCGTTCCGAAAGAAGGCGTTGAAAAATACAACGCTGCAAATACAGTTGGAACGGGTCCTTTTAAAGTAGCGTCTATTGCCGGTGATTCATCATTGGTGATTCTTGTTAAACATAAAGATTACTACGGGAAAGATACGTTGGGCAATCAGTTGCCGTTCTTGGATTCCATCAAGATTTCATACGTAGATAACAAGAAAGCGGAAATTGATTTGTTTGAAAAAGGCGAATTGGATTTTGTTTGGGGATTGAGTGCTGATGCGGTGAAGACATTCTTACCGGCACAAATCGCGAACTTCGAAAACAAGCCTCCAAAATTTGTCCTGGATCACTCGGCAGAATTAGTAACGCAATATTATTCTTTCAATACCGCGAAGGCTCCGTTTAATGATGTACGTGTTCGTAAAGCGTTCTCGTTAGCAATTGATCGTCGTTATATTGTGGATGAAATTTTAGCAGGAGAAGCATTCGGTCCGGGGTTGAACGGTATTTCACCTCCAGCATTGCCGGGTTACAAAGCCAACGAAATCAAAGGTTACGAGCAAGTGGGCGATAACGAAGAACAGACTCGTCAGTTACGCAACACGAATCGTGAAATGGCTAAAAAATTATTGGCAGAAGCAGGATTCCCGAACGGGAAAAATTTCCCTGTTGTAAAGTTGGTTTTGAATAGCGGAGGTGGACGTAACACGCGCGTGGCAGAAGAAATTCAAACACAATTACGTGACGTATTAAACGTGAACATTGAAATTGCAAACGTATCTTATCAGCAGAAATTGAATGACGAACGTTTTGGTCGTGCAGACATTTTCCGTACGGCATGGGTTGCGGATTATCCGTCACCGGAAACGTTCTTGTCATTGTTTTACGGAGCTGATGTTCCGGATAGCTTGAGCCAGCCTTCTTATCCAAACTCGGCACGTTATAAAAATGCGCGTTTTGATTCCTTATATCGTGCGGGACGTACAGCGAAAACAATTGAAGAATCGCACAAGTTTTTCTTCGAAGCCGAACAGTTGATGATGTCTGAATCACCGGCTTTAATTTTGTGGTACGATGAGAATTATCGTTTGAGTCAGGCGCGTGTAAAAAATTTCTACACCAATCCAATGCGTTATCTCGACTTCTCACAGGTGTACATTGACAATACCGTGAAGAAGAGTGACAATGCTGATGGTAGCGCAAAACCTGACGCACCAAAGAGTGACGCTAAACTCGAAGAAGAAGAAAAGAAATAAATGACAACACCAAAAACCCTGTCAATCGGCAGGGTTTTTTTATCCCCTCCAACTTATGAAAACACTTGCAGTAACACTTGCTCTGGCTTTCGCAGGAAATGTATTTGCCGGAGACGACGAACAAAAAGTGCAACCCGAAATTAGTTCGGTGATCGTTTATTTAACGGGTGCGGAGATCATGCACAAGCAACCGGTAACATTAAATCCGGGAAGAAACGAATTGGTGTTTGTAGGCTTGTCTTCGAAGTTATTGCCGAAGAGTATTCAGTTTACGGCATCCGGCGACGTTTCTGTATTGGCGATCAGTAATCGTGTCGATTATTTATTCGGACAAAAGAAAAGCGATGATCGTGTGAAGCAGTTGAACGACTCATTGATTTTAATGCAAGATCAATACGACATTACGCAAGGACAAATTGAAGCGTTGGAAGGTGAGAAGCAATTGTTGAATGCGAATCATAGAATTGGCGGAAACGAAAAGGGAGTAAGTGCTGCAGAGTTGAAATTGAACGCGGATTTTTACGTAGCTCGTGTTGCAGAGATTAATGCAGATTTGGTGAAGTTGAGAAGAAAGAATGTGAATCAACAGAGTGTGATCACGCGCATTCGTTTGCAGTTGACGGAAGCAAATCGCGCAACAAATCCGCCAATGGGAGAGATTCGTGTGTTGTTGAGTAACAGTGCTGCAGCGAAAGTAACGTCACAAATTGAGTTGCGTTATGTAGTGAGCGATGCGGGCTGGGCGCCGAGTTATGATTTGATTTCTGAAGATGTGAGCAAGCCGGTGGAATTAAAATATCGCGCGAAAGTTTTTAATAATACATTGGTTGACTGGAAAAACGTGAAGATGCGGTTGTCTACTGCAGATCCGATGCGGAGTGCATCGGCACCGGAGTTGGCCGCATGGATGTTGAATTTCGAATCGGATAACAATCGTAACAATTATAATTACGATAAAGGTTATAACGATAACGCGCCGGCCTCTATGTCAGGACAAAACTTATGGAATCAAAAAGCAGGCGCTGCGCCTGTACAAGAAGGGCAAGTCTATCAGCAGCAGTACAAACCACAAGTGCAGCAGCCACAAGTGCAATATGATGCGATTCAAGTTTCCGAGTTGAGTGCAGAGTTTGACATCAAACAACAATACGATATACCTGCTGATGGCAAGCCATACATCGTTGATGTTACAGCATACACCTTGAATGCTACGTATCAATATCGTGCAGTACCTAAAATGGAGAAAGAAGCGTTTTTGATGGCGCGAATTACCGGTTGGGAAGAATTGGATTTGGTGGAAGGTCCGGCGAATGTTTATTTCGGCGGAACGTATGTAGGGCAGTCGTACATCAACACCCGCACAGTAGAAGACACGCTTGACTTGTCGTTAGGTCGTGATCAGAAGTTGGTGGTAACACGTACGAAGCTGAAAGAGTTTAATACCGAGAAGAGCACCAGCAGCATTAAGAAAGAGACGTATTCGTATGAAATTGTAATTAAGAATACACGTAAGGCGGCAGTGCAAGTTGATTTGCGCGATCAGATTCCGGTATCGCAGAATTCCGAAATTATTGTAGAGAAGACAGAACTCTCCAAAGGTGAATTGGATCCTGCGACAGGAGAGGTGAAATGGAACCTGACGATTCCTCCCGGCGAAAGCGTTAAAGTAATACTGACATATTCGGTAAAGTATCCGAAGAACAAAAAGGTAAATACGCGTAAATACAAAACGCGATCACGCGCTGCGTTCTGATAAACCGGCAACAAGTTGTTGAATTAAACGTTGTAATACGGACAGGTCTCATTGATCTGTCCGTATTTTCGTATTATTGAGTATCACATGAGTTGCGTTGCGTGAAAGATCACTACAGGACATTAGGATTAACAGACAAAGCCACGGATCAGGAAATCAAGCAGGCTTATCGTCAGCTGGCGAAGCGTTATCATCCTGATGTTAATCCCGGCAACTTATATGCAGAAGAACGTTTCAAAGAAATTTCTGAAGCGTATAACATTTTAAGTGATCCCATTCTTCGCAGCGCGTATGATGCGCGAAGATCGTATCGCGCATTTGTTCCGACTCCTGATCCGTTTAACACGAAAGAACCCAACAACAGAGATCGTCGTAAACGCACGTACAATCCTGAAGAGTTGGAACGTGTTCGTGCACGCAACAAAATGCGCACTGAGGCCGTGATGCAAAAGCGAAAAAAGTTGCTCAAAGGCATGATCATCACATTCGCATTGTATCTCGTTGCAACATTCTCATTTGAAGTGTGGATTGAACACAAACGTCAGGAAGAATCGGAACAATTCAAACGCGAATTGCTTGCCAAATTGAATGCACCCGCAGAACAACACGGACCTTATCGCATCAAAAATCTCGATTCGCCGTATGATCGCATTTTCGGAAGTGCAGTAACGATGGATCAGTCGCCGAATTCATTGATCATTTTAAATAAGTTTAAGGCATCGGTGATTTGTGTGACATTAAGTAATGATCCGCAACGAACAATTCGTAACGAGTACATTGAAGCCGGAAATGCTTTCGCTATGCGCGAATTGCCTAATGGTTCGTTCCTGATAAAAGTATATGCAGGAGATGTTTGGGATACGGCTCGTTTCAAATTGCAACAACAACCAATAGGTGGTTTCAGGAAAGACGAAGGTTATTATTTGGTTAACGCCGGTCCATTTGTATTGCAAAAACCGACATACGAAAATCCCAACAGTAACACCTCCGATACGCTTATTATCACAGGCAAAGACGAACAGTTTATCGAATTGACTCCGCAGCAGTTCTTCGGAACAGACATGAAGTAGATGTGTATCAACGGTTTTCGCACCGTCAAAAGCACTATCTTTGCACCTTTCAAATTTAAACCATGAGTCAAATTCGCAACATTGCGATCATCGCGCACGTCGACCACGGCAAAACAACGTTGGTAGACAAAATGCTTTTACAAGGAAAGCTATTCAGAGAAAATCAGGAATCAGGAGAACTGATTCTCGACAATAATGATCTGGAACGGGAACGTGGAATCACCATTCTCGCTAAAAACGTATCTGTAACATACAAAGACGTAAAGGTTAATATCATTGACACGCCCGGTCACGCCGATTTCGGTGGAGAAGTAGAGCGTGTATTGAATATGGCAGACGGTGTGTTGTTGTTGGTAGACGCATTCGAAGGGCCAATGCCACAAACACGTTTCGTTTTGCAAAAAGCATTGCAACAAGGAAAGCGTGCAATTCTGGTGATTAACAAAGTAGATAAACCAAATTGTCGTCCTGACGAAGTGCACGATCAGGTTTTCGATTTGTTTTTTAACCTGAACGCAACGGAAGAGCAATTAAACTTCCGCACAGTATATGGATCATCGAAGCAAGGTTGGATGGGCCCGGATTGGAAAACACCAACTACGGATATCAGTTATTTGCTGGATACGATTTTAGATTATTTCCCGAATGCGCCAATGCATGAAGGCACTTTGCAGTTGCAGGTAACTTCATTGGATTATTCTTCATTCGTAGGTCGTATTGCGGTAGGCCGTGTGTATCGTGGAGAAATTCGTGAGAATATGCCCGTAACGTTGATGAAGCGTGATGGCACTCCGGTGAAAACACGTGTAAAAGAACTTTTTGTTTTCGAAGGATTAGCGAAGAAAAAAGTAACGTCTGTTTTTGCAGGTGATATTGTTGCGGTAACCGGTGTAGAAGGTTTTGAAATCGGAGATACAATTTGCGATTTCGAAAATCCTGAAGCGTTACCGAACATTACCGTTGACGAACCAACGATGAGCATGTTGTTTACGATTAACAACTCTCCATTCTTCGGTAAAGAAGGGAAATTTGTAACGTCACGTCACTTGCGCGATCGTTTAATGAAGGAGTTGGAGAAGAACCTGGCATTACGTGTTCAGGAAACAGACTCTCCGGATTCTTATTTGGTTTACGGCCGCGGTATTCTTCACTTGTCCATTTTGATTGAGACCATGCGTCGTGAAGGATATGAATTACAAGTTGGACAGCCGCAGGTAATTATTAAAGAAATTGACGGAGCGAAGCATGAGCCGGTAGAATTGCTGACAATTGATACGCCTGAGGAAAGTTCAGGAAAAGTGATTGAGTTGGTGAGTCAGAAAAAGGGAGAGATGATGGTGATGGAACCTAAGGGCGATTTGATTCACATGGAATTTGAAATTCCTGCTCGTGGATTGATCGGTTTGCGTAACAATATCTTGACAGCAACAGCAGGTGAAGCCATCATGGCGCATCGTTTTAAAGGATATGAGCCGTGGAAAGGTGTAATTCCCGGACGTATTGCCGGAGTATTGATTGCGAAGGATAAAGGCCCTGCAGTAGCATACTCAATTGATAAGTTACAGGATCGTGGACGTTTCTTCGTTTCTCCGGGAGACGAAGTGTATGGCGGTCAGGTAATCGGAGAACACATTCGTCCGGATGACTTGGTGGTTAACGTAACTACCGAAAAGAAGTTGACGAACATGCGTGCATCAGGTAGTGATGATAAGATGGCGATTGCTCCTGCAATTAAGTTTTCGTTGGAAGAAGCAATGGAATACATTCAGGCTGATGAATACGTTGAGGTAACTCCGATTTCGATTCGTATCCGTAAGATTTATTTGGAGGCTAACGAGCGTGATCGTATGAAGAAGAAATTGGCTGCAGAATAAGTTGCAACTGTTGTATAATAAAAGAGGCGATTCATTATGAATCGCCTCTTTTGTGTTTATGTACTTTTGATTATTCTGCTTTTGGAGCAGCAACTAACCGCAACGATTTAGCCGACTCCACCATCTTATCAATTTCTTCTTTCTTGAATTGATTTTCCGGATTGGTATTGTTGTCACGTACATAGTAAGCATCGCTTCCGCGCTTCAAGAGATGGAAGAAATGATACTGTGCGAGATCACCGAATTTAGTTTCCCAAACTAATGTTGTTGAATCGCTAACGAGGAAGTTGGTTTCTCCAACGTCAACAGAAGCTTTAATAATTTCTTGTTGTTTAGCCAGGTCTTGTTCTTCTGCACCTGCAGTATTTACGAGCACGTCGTATTTGTTGCCCACGCGAATCTGAACACCCGCAGGAGTATTCATCGTATCCAGCACACCGATGCTTGAATCGGGAACATTTATCTTAACGGTGAAGCCCATTGGTTTCAAATCAACGGCGCGCATACCTTGTGGTACTACATCTTCTTTTTCTGCAGGAGTGTCACCGGAGCAAGCAGTCCACAATAATGGTAACGCACAAGCTGCGATCAGGAATAATTTTTTCATGAGAGTGTTATTAGTGTTAGACGATCAAATATACGATTTCAAAAATTGATGAGTTGGAATGCAGATGTGTATAAAACGAAAAAGCCTCCGGGAGGAGGCTCTTTCTAAGAAGTTCAGAAGAATTACTTCTTCTTAGCAGCTTTCTTAGCAGCTTTCTTAGGAGCAGCTTTCTTAGCAGTTGCTTTCTTAGCAGCTTTCTTAGGAGCAGCTTTCTTAGCAGTTGCTTTTTTAGCAGCTTTCTTAGCAGCCTTCTTTGGAGCTGCTTTCTTAGCAGCTTTCTTCGGAGCTGCTTTTTTTGCGGTTGCTTTCTTCGCCATGGTTATTGGTTTTTAGAAATTGATTTGTAGACGAAGTAACAAAAAAATTTATTCACATAAAAAATTATCAACATCGTTTTTATCAACACAATTTTGTTAATAAGGGCGGTTTAATTTTTTCGATGAATTTTTTCGTTGCATGTTTTTACGTGATGTTGAAGTTGCGTTTCGTAAGAGAAAAAATATTGAATCGACACACGCCTTTATTCATCAATGTTTCAGCGCATCAAAAAAATATACGCGAAGAAAAAATTTGTGTGCGCGTACAAAAATTAATTCGCGGATTTACGTTTTTGAAGTGTTGCGATGTAGAAACCATCCCCCGAAAATTTATCGGATGGATCAATCATTTTTTCCGAAAGCAACTCCCAATCGGGGTGAGTTTTCAAAAAGTGAGCTACTTGCTCTTCGTTTTCATCTTTGAAAATGCTGCACGTTACATACATCATAATGCCTTTCTCATTCAACATTGCAGCATAACGATCCATGATGTTGCGTTGAATGCTTTTCAATTTTTCCAGTTCGGAAGGTGATGTATTCCATTTCAATTCCGGATTACGACGAATCACACCGCTACCGCTGCACGGAACATCAAGCAATAAACGATCGGCGTAGCCTTTCAGTTGTTCCATGTTGCCTG
Source organism: uncultured Flavobacteriales bacterium (assembly GCA_937974275.1). Taxonomy (GTDB): domain Bacteria; phylum Bacteroidota; class Bacteroidia; order Palsa-965; family Palsa-965. The sequence continues at coordinate 43,145 of CALJIF010000134.1, read as the reverse complement.
TGTTGGCCGGATATACTTCCACAATGTCTACGTTGTTTTTCGCCGCACGTTTTTTCAGGTTCAGCAATTTCTTCTCGTCATTGTCCAGCGCAACTATCTTTCCTTTGTTTCTCATTAGCGATGCCAGGTGAAGAGATTTGCCTCCGTTTCCTGCACATGCATCAATGATTTTCATTCCGGATTTCACTTGCAACAGATGAGCAACCAGTTGCGATGAACGATCCTGCATTTCGAACCAACCGGCACGCGATGCAGAGGTGCGGAATAAGCGTTCATATCCGTGAACGATTTCATATCCGCCGGGCAAGTCTTCAATTGGTGAAGCCTGAACACCCTCTGATTCTAATGAAGCGAGTAAATCGTTTTCGCTTTTACACAACAGCGTATTAATACGAATGTCGTGTGGCGCATCTTCGTTCAGCGATTCCGCTATGGTTTGCCATCGTTCGCCATATTGTTCGTTCCCTTTATCGTACATCCAGTCGGGCATCCCGGCTTGCATTTTAGGTAATGCATGATAACGACGTAAACGATCCGCCGTTTGCTCGTGTTTGATTTTCACTTTGGGATTAGGTAGTTGTTCCCAATATTGCAATGCGTTTACGAGTAATCGCGTATCGTATTTGCTTTGCGGATTTTCAATGCGCGTCGCTTCGGACAGCGGTCGCCACCAGCGAATCAATCCTTTAATAGTGTGTACAATTTCTCCGCGTTCTCTGTCATCAGTTAAGCGGTTAGAGCGAAACGTATGGTGTATGGCCTGGTCTGCATGACCCGATGCCAAAAATGATTGGAACGTTTCATGAATCAGGGTTAACGTGTCTTTTTCTTCCTTCATGCAGTAAAGGTAACGGCGTATGTCATTACTTGAGTATTTTTAAATCGTGATCGGCGCATTTATCATCGTTTATCTTTTGCTTTCGGTGCTCATCGGATTGTGTGCGGCACGCAAAGTGCGCAGTGAGGAAGATTTTGTGTTAGCCGGAAAACGATTGCCGATGTATATGTCGGTAACCTTAGTGTTTGCAACATGGTTTGGTTCAGAAACCATTTTAGGATCAACAGCAGTGTTTCTTGAAGAAGGTTGGGTAGGCGTGGCGGAAGATCCGTTCGGTGCAGCGTTGTGTTTGTTTTTGGTGGGTTTGTTTTTTGCGCGACCACTCTATCGCATGAATCTATTAACGTTTGGTGATTTTTATAGAAACACATTCGGGAAACGCGCAGAGCTCATCAGCGGAATATTTTTGGTCATTTCCTATTTAGGCTGGGTTGCTGCTCAGTTGGTTGCCATGGCTATCGTATTGACCACAATATTTCCTGCACTGGCTTTTTTTCCTGCATTGATTATTTGTACGATGATCGTAACGATATATACAGTGAGTGGAGGAATGTGGTCGGTGTCTGTTACCGATTTTGTACAAACGATTGTTATTGTTGTCGGTTTAATTGTTGTTGCTATCGCTGCAACTAATCAAGCCGGAGGATGGAATGAAGTGACCAATAATTTGCCGGAACAGTTCAGTACATATACTCCGCACAAAAGTTGGGAAGCGTGGCTAAGCTACATTGCTGCATGGATGACCATAGGGTTAGGTTCGATACCGCAGCAAGATGTATTTCAACGTGTGATGTCTGCGAAAAGTGAGAAAGCAGCCGTGCGCTCTTCGATTATGGGCGGTGCGATGTATTTAACTGTCGCAATGATTCCTCTTTATGTTGTGTGGTGTGCGCTGAAGTCGGGCGGAGATGTTTTACAGGGAGAACAAACGCTGCCGTTGTATATTGTTCACCATCTTTCACCTTGGATACAGGTTTTATTTTTCGGGGCGCTGTTGTCTGCGGTGATGAGTACCGCCAGTGGAGCTTTGCTTGCGCCTGCTGTTATCCTTAGTGAGAATATCATTCAGCCGATGATGGAGCGTAGGAACAAAAAGGTGAATGCATTGTTCGTGACACGAGTGAGTGTGATCGTATTGTCATTGTCATCACTTTTACTTGCGTTAGATGGAAGCAGTGTATTCGCGCTGGTTCGTCAAGCCTCAGAAATTAGTTTGGTTTCGTTGTTTGTGCCGTTGTGTGCAGGATTGTTTTTAAAGTATAAAAACGAGACCGGAGCAATTTGGAGTATGATAACCGGTTTTGTGGTTTGGATGATAGGATCATGGATGGAGTTCGCAATTCCTCCGATGCTTGTGGGGTTAACGGTGTCGGCGTTAACGCTAGGGATGTTTTATGTACTTTTGCCACGCGGCAATGATCAAATACAGCACTGAGATAGATGTAGCGGGCGTAATCGTTCGTGATCCGGTAACAGCATTAACCAATGTTTTAATTTTTGCAACCGCCTTGTGGTGGTTTCGACATTTACAAAAACATTCCGGCAGTTATTTGCATTCCCGATTTTGGGGGCGATTTGCATTAGGTATCGGAAGTGCATCATTAATCGGTGTCATCGTTCATGGTTTTTCATATTACACCAACGATTATCAACACCTCATTGTATGGTTAATTATGTGCATCGTTCAAGGTATAGGTATTAGCATGGCGCAAGTTGCGGTGTTTTCTAATGTATCGCAACGGTGGAGACAGGGATTGTTGGTCTTAACCGCGATTCAGTTTGTTTTTTTTGTGGTTGGTATGTTGCTTATACAATCGTATGAAATTGCAAAGCTTCATGTTGCTTTAGGCTTGCTTCCGATAATGATTGCGTATGGGCTGCAAGGTCTTCGCGGCGAAAGAGGTAAAACCTGGATTGCTGCAGGAATATTGGTTTCTGCGTTAACAGCAGTCGTGCATACTTTTAAGCTATCTTTCTCCATGTGGTTCAATTATAATGACATCGCGCACATGTTGATTGTGTCCAGCATTATTCTGATCGGGAACGGTGTGCGCATGACGAGTGATGCCCATTTCGCTACTTTAAATCCAAACGCATGATGAACGCGCTGCGAAACAAATTGTCGTGGTGGGTATTTCTGTTTATTGCGATAACGATAGTTTTCGTTAAGGTTCGTCAGGTGCGCCAGGTTGAGCCATTCATTCGTGATTCGTACGCCATTTCTTGGGATATTTACGGATACTATTTGTATTTGCCGGCTACGTTCATATACAACGATATAGGAATACAGGATCGATCGTGGTATAATACATTCAACTCTACTTATCAGCAAGGACGACCGAGCTATCAAACCTGGGAAGGTGTTGACGGGAAACTCGTGAATGTTTATCCGACGGGCGCGGCGATATTCAATCTTCCTTTTTTCCTGACAGCACATGTACTTGCAAGCACAGGACTTGCGCCTGCGGATGGCTTATCTCCTCCGTACCAATGGGCGATCATCTTTAGCGGTTTGTTTTATGGCATACTTGGGATGTATTTGCTACGACGCTTATTGTTACACTACTTCTCTGAGGGTATAACGGCGTTAGTGCTGTTCTTGGTTTTTTTCGGCACCAATTTATACTGGTATGCTACGTATGATTGTACCATGCCCCATATTCATTTATTCGCGCTTAATGTTGGTATTATACTATTAACACGTCAATGGATTGTGACACGCACATGGCGAATTTCACTGTTATTAGGAGTGATGTTAGGACTTGGAGTGATCACGCGTCCATCGGAAATCGTTTGGGTGTTGATTCCGCTGTTGTGGGAGGTGTATTCGTTCAATACCTTTCGTGAGCGGATTGCTTCATTCTTTCAACTGTGGCCAAGTACCATTATGTTGATTGTTGGAGCCGTTGCTGTGGGCAGTATTCAATTGTTGTATTGGAAATTTACATCAGGCAATTGGATGAGTTATAACCATACAGAGGGGTTTGATTTCTTTCATCCATTCACATTACAAGCACTGTTCAGTTTTAAGAAAGGTTGGTTGTTGTACACACCGATAACGATTTTGTTTGTAGCCGGCATTTTATTCTTGCGAAAAGCACAACGTAGTATGTGGATTGCCGTAATCGTATTTTTCGTTTTCAACTTGTGGTTTATTACAAGTTGGGAATGCTGGTGGTATGCAGGAAGTTGCGGCCAACGGCCTTTTATACAATCGTACGGTTTGATGGCGCTGCCTTTCGGATTTGTAATTGTCCGAATGAACAATAGTAAATGGAAGTGGCCATCACTCGCAGTGATATCCGTTGTGTTGCTATATAATCAATTTTTTATGTGGCAATTAAAGACAGGCATCATGCATCCGGAATTAGTAACTAAGGAATACTGGCAGTCTGTTTTTTTACAAACCGATCAACCAAGCGCTGAGCAATTAAAGTTGTTGGAAATAGATCGAAACGGTTTGCCACCTATCGCTGAAGTGCAAGATGAATATGTGAGTAAAGTGGTGTACGAACTTACGTTTGAGGACAGCAGCAAACGTGCACCGAATGACCGTAGCGTAGATAGTTTGGCGTTTAATGGAAAGTATAGCGCTGTTACCGATTCTTCGGCTTCGTTTGTCGGAAATTACATCTCTCCCTATAACGTGTTAACAACAAAAGACCACATACGTTTTAAAGTATCCGCACGCGTATGGTTCACACGTTCAACTGAAGATAAGCCATTGCTCGCAACATTTTGTGTTGTTGGTGGGCGCGGGCAAGTGTACGCATATCGAACTATTCCGGTTCGAACGGATTCACTGAACAGTTGGCAATATGTAGAACAGGAATTCGTTACTCCGTTCATGCTCCACCCCACCGATGAAGTCAAGATCAATTACTGGAACATTGGAGGCACAACCATTTTTGTAGATGATTTGCGGATAGAAGCGTACGAACCTAAAATAAAACGCAGCTCACTGTGGTAAGCTGCGTTTTAATCTCAAAGTAATTATCGTTTTATCTGCACCCGCATTCCCGCACTATGTGCCGAGAATTCAGGAGCATACATGCATTGCACGCGTGTGATTCCATTGGAGAAATTTCCGGCATGCGCCACCACCAGAGGATATTCGAATATATGAGTTCCTTTTGGCAGGTAATGGAAGAAGAAGTTAGTTGAAGCGTCGCGTGTGCTTTCGTAATAACCTAAACCACCCTGGTATTTGTATTGTGACAATACATTCACCGGCTCAAATCCTCCTGCGCGCATATCCTGCATGTGAACATATTCCAATTGACGATCGGTTTTTAATTCTATGCGAACACGAATTTTATCTCCCGGTTTCAACACCAGTTGCTCGGTGACCGGTTCAATAACATCACCTGATGATGTGTTTTTCACACGGAATAATTTTTTCGAAACGTTGAGCGAAGTTTGGGCGGCAGTAATCTTGTCGATGTCTTCAAAGTATTGCCAGTACATCGCACCCCATGAAATGCCGGGACCTTTTTTCGCCACTTTAACGGTTCCCATCGCAGGGTCAATATCGCTTCCTGTCCATGATGTTTTGAAATATCCGGTGCCGGCTTCTTCTTTGATTCCTGAAGCTTTCGGGTCGAGCTGCTGTGCTCCTACAAAAATCGTCACATCACTTTCCGTAGCAAGCCAATCCGTTCCGCCAAGCAATAACGCATAACAAGCGTCTGCTGTTGCTTTGGTTGTTTTCCAATCATTAGTTTGCTTGTTCTTCAACAACCAAACTCGCATTTCATCCACCGACTTCTTGTCTTTGCTTACTTCATCAAATGCCTCAATGAGCAGTGATTGTGTTTCGATAGGATGTTGATACCAATACCAACCCGCAGTAACGTCTTTCCAGTACATGCCCAACTCTTCATGATGCAGCGCAGTTTCGTTCAACGACTTCATAATGGAAGTAGCGGTTGTCGGATTGTTAAAGCGATGATTTGCCAAAGCCAGCATACCTTGCATGTAGCGCGATTGGTTCAACCAGTATTTCTTTCCCTGATCAAAGTAGTAATCGAATGCGACCTGATTATGTTTCGACAATGGTACATCTTTGAAGAAACTACGTGCATATAAATATTGGATGGCCAAATAACTGAGATGATTTTTGTCTTTGTTTGCAGCGTCATGTTTCATAATCCATTCGTAATCTTCACGAATGCGATTATCAAGATACTGAACTGCGTTGGCTGTCATGCTCCATGTATTACGATCGTCGCGAATTGATTTAACTCCGAGATGATCGAGTTTTCCTAAACCGGTTACAATATATTGTGTCATGTAACGATCGTCAGGCATTCCCGGGAACCAGGTCCAGCCACCATTGCTTACCTGCAACTGTTGAAGTTTGCGCAGAGCCCGTTCTTGCTCGCGTGACATTCGATTCAAATCGAACAACAGTGCCACACGACGTTTACGTTCCGATTCGTTTTGAGCATCGAGAACCCAAGGCGTTTCTTCCAAAATCACATTTTTCAGTTCCTGATTTTTTTCGAGGTTGGATAAAAATGCATCCGGCTGAGAATTGCCCCACACGTTAAATACGTTCTGAATTTTTGGTGATGAATTTGCGATGTGCGAAGCAATCGTGTTGGAATAAAACCGGTTGAATGTTTGCTCGGCGCACTCGTACGGATATTCCATCATGTACGGTAATGCCTGAACAGCATACCATGCAGGATTCGCGGTAAACTCGAAAGTCAAACGATGATGTGTCAATGATTTTGATCCGGATCCGGAGTTGATGAGTTTTTCCATGCGGAAGGTTTTGTTTTGACCTTCACGCACCCACACCGGCATGGTTTCCGTTACCATCATTCTATTGGACAATACCGGCACAACGTTCTCTTCTCCGTCGCTGAAGTTGCCGGCAGAAGCTACCATTTTATAATTTACCGGACCTGTTCCAATCGGAATGTTTACCTCCCAGTTCAGTGCAGCACTTTGTCCTTTTTTACATTCGAATGGAACATTCTTGTTTGTAATGATGAGTTGTTGCAAGGAGGCGCCGCTCACTGCATCGGTCAATATCAACTGCGCATTACCGCTCAACGGTCCTTCGGACATGTTGCTGATTTTTCCGCTGATGATCACACGATCGTTTTCGCGGAAGAAGCGTGGCGTATATGGCATTACCATCAATTCTTTTTGTGTAATGACTTCACGAGAACTTTGCGCATACTTCAAATCCTGCGTGTGCGCGAACAACATGAACTTCCACTTTGTTAGTGCTTCGTTCATCGTAAACTTCAGAACCACATTTCCTTCAGCATCTGTTTCCAAATCGGGGAAGAAGAATACGGTTTCTTTCAAATTCGCTCGCGCTTTTATTTCTTGTGTGCCTTCATCACGCGATATAGTGTTGTCATCTTCATCTTCATCTTTACCTGCCGCCTGCTGTTCCGCAAGAGCGTCTTCCAACCGAGCACCACCGGAGACTTCTGCGCTTTTAGTAGTATTCCCGGAGACCGTTGTTGGTGCGGGTTTGTTTGCTTTGTCTTTTTTGGATGGAATAGCTTCCTCTCTTTCCACATCACCTTCCGGTGCCGGAGCGCTATCATAAACCATTCCCGGCATTCCTCCTCTGTAATAATGGTGGTAGTCATAGCCGTGATAATCGAACCAGTTCAAATAATCATATGTACGAGTCTTAACATTGGAATACACATTTGGATATTTCCACCACGACACCGACGTTTCGTCGTTATTGGTTTGCATTCTCCAGCTCGTAATGCCATATGATGCTTCGTTGAGCCAGAAAGACCAATAGTGGCCGCGAAATTCATCGAGCGACGCATCGTACATAGAAGCCAGAACTTCCGCAGCAACTTTTTCTCCTTTAGGGCCTTTGATTTTTATTTTCCACTCTTCTTTCGCTCCGGGAAGCATTTTGTTGCGGAATGTTTCATACGTCACATCCAATTGTTTCGACTCACGTGGCACATAAATAGGAATATCCAAGTTTGTTCCTTTCCCGTTTTTAAATAGAACAGCGTGAACACCAAGTCCTTTACGATGGTCAACTGTAATGGGAATGCTGAATGTTTTATAGTTGTTGTTCAACTTGATCCATTCGCGGGAGATAATTTTATTCTCCAACTCAACTTCATACAGCACCAGCGCATCTTTATGCGATGAGCCGATTTTAATGTACGCCGTTTCTCCGGGTTCGAAACTTGATTTAGGCGTAAACGATTTGTCTGTTTCGTGCAACAAGTCGATGGATAATTCGGTATGCGTTGCGGGTGCATTATCCGATGAGCTGTACACCGTAAAGTATCGAACGTCTTTAATAGTATTGCCGAATTTGTCTTTAGTTGTAGCCTCTATAACATATTCTCCACTTTGCCACGAAGCAAAATCGGCCGGTCGGAAACGCTTGTTTTGATTAGTAACAAATGTCCCGGAGTACACCTGTGCATCTTTTTCACGCTTGGTAATATCATCTTCAAATTTGTAAGGTGCATTCGGGAATAGCTTTTCCCATTCTTGCTGCGTGTACAAAAACACATCCGGTTTGTTCCAGGTTCGCGGATGTAAAATGCGGGAAGGTTTTTTCAAACGATGAATGGTGAGCGTGACATTCTCTCGTTCCGGTTGATCCGAAAGGTTAGTCAATCGAACACTCATCGAGTCATTAGCTTGACGATCCCATTCGTTTGGTGGTGTAACCGTTAGTTCAAGTGCATCGTAGCCAACTTGTATATTGCTGACTGTAGAGTGTGTTTCACCCGTTATGTCTGTCACATCAATGGTTACGCGATAATTGAAAATAGGTTTACTTTCTGCCGGCACTGTCGGGTCTGCCATTGCTTTGAAGCGCACTACATAACCTCCGGTATCGTTGGTCGTTACTGTTCCGTTTGCGATTTCAACTGCTGCACTTGTAGGATAATATCCGCGATAGCAATACCACCACCAAGGGAATCGTGCGGTACGTTGAATGCGATAATTCACTTGAGCACCATCAACCGGAGATCCGGCGAACATGGTGGCAATGCCCTTAACTTCTACACTATCGTTTAATCGATAGGCGCCTTTAACGGGAACGGGCTGTACTTCAAACTTCGGACGTTTGTAATCTTCAACAGAAAAATACACGGTACCGCTTTCATTACTGATACGCATTTGTCCCGTAAGACCTGATGTCGGCGCAACAAATGACCCGCTAAACGAACCGAATTCATTAGAGGTAAGTTCTAACTGTGATACTTTCTGATAATTGACGTCATAAAAAGCGACCGTAGTTTTTCTGTTTTTCATCAAGACATTGGATGTGCGATCTGACTCAATGATGATGCCTTTGAAATAAACCGTTTGTCCTGGACGATAGATGGCACGATCTGTGAAGAAATGTGTGCGCATAGTTTTGCGATTTTCTTCTTTGTAGCGCTTGTATTGGTATCCGTAATCGGAATATAAGTGGTCGCCTTTCGGTAAAAACTCGAGTATGTAGTTTTTATAATTTCCAACTGCGGGTAATGTCAGGATGCCGTCTTTATCCGTACGTAGTAATTGATCTTTTTTCAGCGTATAACCGCGATCGTTGTATTCATATACTTCAATCCAAACTTGTACTGCGATGTTCGACAACGCTTCGCCGCTTTCACGATTATACACTACATATTGTTCGCGTCCGTCATTTAAGGAGCGATGCACATATCCAACCGAAGAAACCCAATAGGAGACGTAAGTCAATTCATTATTTTCCATGCGGAACAAGGAATCTTGCGAACCGATTATTGCATACTGTCCCGCAGGCAAAGCAGGAATTTTTATTTCCGCACGGTGCATTTGCAAATCACCTTCATTAGGAAGTTGTTGCTTCCATGTTTGCAGTGGCGAAAGTTTGAGATAGTTTTTCAAACGTTCTTCGGAACTTTCGTAACGATACCTTTCCTGAGGTGTTTCAGGTAGTTTTACAATTCTGAAAAATACCTTGTCCGTATTCTTCCACGACAATAAGGCCGGTGTTGATTGATTTGGTGCAACCTGATCGTGAAGTGTAAGTTGTGTGCTAACTGATAGCAGGCTTCTCTTCAGATTAGCTGCGCGATCACGACCCGGCGAGAGCGGATATTTAGCATTAACCGCATCACAAATTTCAATAGCGCGTTTTAGCTCCCAACGGTATTTTTCGTCGCCGCCTGCAACATATTTTTGTCCACGTTGTACATGCCAATCGGCCAAATCGCACAACACTTCGCCTGTAAAAGAAGCTTCCGGATAGTTTGCAGCAAGACGAGAAAGTGCTTCACCATACAATGTGTCCTTATCGGGATGTATAGACTGGCCGTGCACGAAATGAATTCGTTTCACACTTACATCCACCAGTGCATTTTTATTAGTGTCTGTTAAATGAAACAACTCCAATGCTTGCAAATGCTTCAAAGCATAGAATGAAAATGCGAGTGTGTCATTAGTTTGTAATGGAACAGCAGTAAAGTTTCGTGGTGTACTATAGTATTCGGATTTGTCCACATAAAACTGTTCTGCAGGACGTGAAATAGAGGGCGTGTTTGAATTGTAGAAGTCTATAGCGCGGTGAGCTAAAAAATCGAAAAGCGTTGGTCGTAGATATTGTGTGTTGTCGCCTTTTACGATAACCGGCTCCAGACTGTTTAACGGCGTGCGCTTCAGCGAATCCGAAAGTTTAAGTGAAAGTTCGTAATGCTTTACGGTTTCATCAACAAGTCGTGTCAAGTCCCAGGTAGCAATGGAATCGTTCGCGAAGTTTTGTGTCTGTGAACGATTTTGAAACAGCCACATGTTGTTGTTGTAGTATTGCCAGTATAATTCCGCCAACATGGAATGTAAGACAGGTTGTGCAGGATAAGGAGCCGTTTTGATTTCTGCACGAAGTTCATAAATGGCTTTCTCCGAACTTTTCTCTTCGATGTACGCGTTGAACTTGAACCGATGAATTAACGCCTTAATAATTTGTGCATCGTTCTTTTCAGCTTTTGCTTTCGAATAAATGACATCACTGAGTTCACGCGCCGATTTATACAAGCCCTGATTGGCGAGCGAATCAACGCGTTGCCATTGTTGGTCGTATGTTCCTCCTTTCGGGAAACTAAGTTTAGGTTCTGCCTGAGCATTTTTGTACCATGACAAGCACAGTAAAGTTGCTATTGCCAAGACGGAACTTACAATAAGAATTCGGGGGTTTATGGAAGCTGATTTACGCATAACATGTTAGTTCATTCGTAGAGAAGATGAAATTAGTCCTTAATTTCCATAAGGATTGGTGAAATTTATTAGTCGCGATTAGCAATTCGGCAGCATTTTTGCTTTAGACGAGGCGTTTATCGGGACTGTAATTGGGCTATTTTTGCCAAAGAACAAGTGATATGAAGAAGAATTTACTTTTAACAGTATGTAGTGTGCTGGCCGTTGGAACGATAGCCTTTGCCGGGATGCGTCAGGGCGATTATCAGGGGCGATTGACCGCCAATGACAGCATACAAATACCGGTGCGCATGTCATTTCTGCAAGCCACAAAGTCGGGTGTCCCGATGATTGCATTTATCAACGGCGATGAACGAATTGTGGTGGATCCGAACGATATCAAGGAGACCAAAGACTCACTCAATTGGTTGATGCCGGTTTTTGATTCTGAGTTTAAGTGTAAAAAACTGGGCGATTCTATATTGTCCGGTGTTTGGATTAACAGATCTCGAACCACAAAAAACAGATTAGCATTTCGTGCTGTCTTAATTAAAAATGCACCGGAAGTTGCAGTGCCATTGCCTACTACTTTTGCAGGCGATTTTTTTGCAGGTAATTGGGAAACCACATTCAGCCCTAATTCTAAAGATTCCAGTAAAGCGATAGGATTATTTCGACGCGGAAAAAATCCGTACCAGTTAGTGGGTACTTTCTTAACTGAAACCGGAGATTATCGTTTTTTGGAAGGCACGTATAATCCGACCACAAAAAGATTTTGGTTGTCGTGTTTTGACGGTTCACATGCATTTTATTTTGAAGCAGTAAAGGGAAGCGATGGAATGTTGAGAGGAAATTTTTGGTCCGGCGCACACTGGCACGAATCGTGGGTCGCGAAAAACAATCCGGCATTTGCGTTACGTGATCCGGAGCAATTAACTTTTGTAACAGACAGTTCGAAAATCGGGTTTACTTTCCGCGATTTGCAAGGGAAGGAAGTTTCGTTGTCCGATGAGCGCTTCAAAGGCAAAGTAGTCATTATACAAATTATGGGCAGCTGGTGTCCGAATTGCATGGATGAAACCGCGTGGTTGAGTAAGTTGCATAAACAATACAACCACAAAGGTCTTGAAGTAATTGCATTGTGCTACGAAAAATCGAAAGACACAGCTGTTGCGAATCGCAATATTCGAAGAGTGCGCGATCGTTATCAGGCGGAATATACTTTTTTAAATACCGGTAAATCAGGAAATAAAGAAGCGTCGGAGTCATTGCCATTTATTAATGGTGTCAGCGCTTTCCCGACGACTATTTTTATTGATCGAGAAGGAAAAGTTCGCAAAATACACACCGGATTTACAGGGCCCGGAACGGGAAAGGCGTATGATACCTACACTTTCGAAACCATGCGATTCGTGTTAAGTCTGCTTCGTTAGGGGTATTTTGGCTTTGGTCGACAGAATTCGGAGCTTAGTCGACGGGCCTTTGATTTATTGGAATTATTCGGCTGTACAATTTGATTATTGTGTTAATCCTATTACCTTAGATTCTACCCTAAACCAGGAGATTAATCTTCCAACTAATCAGATGAAAAAACTTTTACTTACAGCAATGGTTGCCTGCAGCGCCTTAATGGTTTCTGCGCAGTGTACAACCACGAACGCAACAACGTGTCAGTGCGACAGCGTTGGTGACACAGATTGTGATTTGCTTCCGGATATTACAATTTCCTGGCAAGGCATTTCCAATGGTGGATACACCGAGTATTCTCAAACGTCAACTGATGTTACATATAACCAAGGTCCAAATGCAGGGCGTTTGCGTGTAACCGGTTCAACGCCTAACATCGGTCACGGCCCTTTAACAGCCCGCGGTGTGGATGCACAAGGTTATCGTTGGTTTATTTGCGGAACAGATACATTTAACGTGTACGATCCGAACTCCAGTCAGCAATTTACTTGCCCGAATGGGAATCCGAATGCACATCAAATTATTTTCCAGCGCATTTACCACAAGACAGGAAACCAGATGTCTTATTACGAGCGCATGGCGGGCACGATGACGTATCACCCTTCTCATGGTCACAATCACGTGGATCAGTGGGACGTTCACACGTTGCGTATCGATAACGGCGACCCGAATCCTTTGAACTGGCCGATTGTTGGTACAGGTCAAAAAATGGGATTCTGTTTGATGGATTATGGTCAGTGTGGAGCTAGTTCTTATGTTGGACATTGCCGCGATGACAATACCGTTTATAATCAGGGCAACATTTTAATCAATAACAGCTTCCCGAATTTTAATTTGGGCGGTGGTCAATACAACTGTTCTCAGGTAGAGCAAGGTATTTCATCCGGTTGGACAGATGTTTACGGAAAACATTTGGATGGAATGTGGATTGATATTCCTCCGGGAACCTGTAATGGTAATTACTACATCGTATTTGAAGTAGATCCACGCAACAACTTTGTGGAAGAAAACGAAGGCAACAACTATACTGCAGTTCCAGTTACATTAACGCAACAAGTTTCCGGTAACCCTATCATTACTATTGCAGCAGATCGTAATCCTGTAATTTGTCCCGGTGAAAATATTACGTTGACCGCAACTGCGGGAACAGCGTTCTTGTGGAGCACAGGAGCAACAACACAAAACATTACTGTTAATCAGCCCGGCACATATACTTGTCAGGTAACTACATATTGCGGTACCAATACAGCTACCTATAATGTTTATGGTGCTTCATCCAGCGTTCCTGTAGTTCAAGGTGATACTGCTTGCGTGAACACTGCAGCCTATTTAACAGCAACAGGGTCCGGAACGATTCGTTGGAGAGATGGTCAGGGGAATATTGTTGGAACAGGAAATACATACATGACTCCAAACCTGACTGCAACTACAACATATTATGCAGAGAATGTTCAGATGCATTCTGATACTACCAGTGCCGGCGCAGGAAGTCCAAGTTTGGGTCAGGGCGGCTTTATTACATCTGCTCAGTATTTGATCTTCACTTCTTATTCTCCGTTTAACTTGTTATCGGTTTTAGTTGATGCACAGGCAGCGGGAAGCAAGACCATTCAGTTGCAAGATTCAGTTGGCAATGTATTACAAACAGCTACTGTTACTTTACCAGCAGGAAAGAGCCGTGTAATGTTGAACTGGAGTGTTCCGACAGGAAGCCTTCGTTTAGCTGCTACCGGTTCAGGTGTTGGTTTGTATCGTAACAATGGTGGTGTAAGTTATCCTTACGATTTACCGGGTGTGCTACGCATCACCAATTCTTCCGCAGGTTTAGCGAACTATTATTTCTTTTACGATTGGCATATTGCAACAACCAACGAATCTTGTGTAAGCTCTCAGGTTCCTGTTATTGCACATGTTGATGCTTGTACAGGAGTTGGTGAAAATCTGGTGTTCAGAAATTCAATCAACGTAATGCCAAATCCTAATGACGGTATGTTTACGCTTGCATTTGATGCGATTAATGGTGGTAATGTATTAATGCACGTAACTGATTTATCAGGTCGTGTGGTAGTGAGCGAAACCATGAACAATGTATCGGGCAAAGTAAATAAAGAGATGAACTTCTCTTCATTGTCAAAAGGTGTTTATTTGATCAACTTGTATTACGAAGGCAATCAATACACCACTCGGATGGTGATCAGATAGTATGATGAATAACATAGTAAAGTATTCGATGCTCCTGTTGCTCTTGTGCAGCAGGAGCATTGTTTTATCCGGCCAAATGTCGTGGACCTTTTACGATATGAGTAATTCGCCCATTCCGGAAAACAACATCAAATGTTTAGTAATTGACGGGCATAAAAAGTGGGTAGGAACGGATAACGGACTGGCTCTTTTTAACGACACCAACTGGACTATTTACAATACTTCCAATTCACCGCTTACAGACAACTATGTTGTCTCGTTGTCGTTGGATACCAACCGAACATTGTGGATTGGCACGACGCAATCCGGGGCATTTCATTTTGATGGCACGAATTGGGTGAATTACAATTCAGCTAATTCAGGCTTGCCTAATGATTTTGTTCGATCATTCGCATTCGATCATCAGGGCAATGTTTGGATCGGCACAACAGATGGGCTCGCGAAATTTGATCGCGACACGACATGGCAGGTTTGGAATTTTTTAAATGCGCCGTTATTGTCAACCAACATTACATCTATTGTAATTGGTGAGGATAACAGGAAGTTTTTTTCTACGATCAACGGCGGAATGTATGAGTTTAACGATACTACGTTCACTTCTTACACGATTGCATCTCACGGACTACCGGATAACAGTGCGGTTCGTTTGGTGATGGATTCTACAGGAAATCGTTGGTACGCTTCTCCTGCAGGAGGATTAATGGTGCATTACGATTTTAATTTCTGGGCGTGGTACAACACGATCAATTCCGGAATCGGGACGAATGCAATAACCTATGTGATGGTGGATTCGCTAGAACAAAAATACATGTGTTCCATGCAACGCGGGTTGATACGATTTACACCGCCATCCACATTTACAATTTGGGATACAGCAAATTCACCTTTGCCCGGCGAATACACGCAATGTGTAGAAAAGGAGAAGAATCACATCGTTTGGCTGGGGACCCGCGAACACGGATTGATAAGAATAGATGAAAATCCAACAACAATTGTGGAGTGGAATGTAGCAACGCCTTTGCAGCTATTTCCGAATCCTGCTCGATCCGGTGCGCAAGTGTCGTCATCTGTTCATCTTAACGATGCTAAGATCGTATGGAGTAGTGTTACGGGACAAGTTGTAGCAACGGATCGTGTAACCGGAAGTTTAATTGACGTTCCACAAGTTCCTGCCGGTTTGTACGTGGTGCAGATTGCAAGCGATGCAGGTACAACAGCGCTTCGTATTATTATAAAATAGAAGTCGCGGATGTTTATAATCCGCGACCTCTAACATGGAACGGGGGAATTATCGTATCAGAGAAACATGTCCGGTTTGTTTGTGCTGTTTGCCGGCAAGATCTTTCACTTGAATTTTGTACACGTATACATCTTGTTGTGCGACATCTGCTCCGCCATTCGCGCGTCCATCCCAACCTTCTTGTACACTTGTTGAGGTAAATATCATATTGCCCCAGCGATCGAAAATCATCATATTCATTTCCTGAATTTCTTCTCCGTAAATCAGGAAGTTGTCGTTTAGCCCGTCACCATTGGGCGTGAAGGCATTTGGCACGTAGAGCGTAAATTCGGGATTCACAATAATTTCATCAAATGTGGTATCCGTGCATCCTCCCGGCGCGCTTACCACCAGTCGTACATTGTACGTGCCACGTTGCGCGTAGGTGTGTGATGGCGATGCGAGATTAGAAGTTGTGCTATCGCCGAAATCCCACATCCAGGCAATAACATTACTTGTGCTCAGATCTGAAAAGGCAACAGTAGGTTCCAGAATGCTGGTCGTATTTGTTGACACTTCAAAAGCGGCGGCGGGCACATCATAAATCAGAATTGCTGCGTTGGTTGTGAATGTTGCGCTGCAACCTGCCGCACTTGTTGTGGTGATAGTGATGAGATAGTTTCCTGTAGCGTTGTACGAATGTTGGACCGGATTGCCGACAGCGGTCGTGTTATCGCCAAAATCCCAAAACCAGTTTCCGGCATTTTGTGCAAGAGTATCTGTAAGTGTCAGTTCAACTTTTCCGCAACCGCTCGCGCTTACAGGTGTTACAGCGGTTTGTGGTAATGGATTTACAACAACCTGAATATTTCCGCTAACAGCCACACCGCATTCGTTGATCACCGTAACCTGATAGAGAGTAGTTGTTGTTGGTGATACCAAATGAGGTCCGGGACCTGTTAACGTTGTATTCCATTGGTATGTCAACATGCCGGTATTCCCTGTAACAACGCTGTTAATGGTTGCGGAATTTCCGAAGCACATGGAGGTGTTGCCAGTTGTTACCAAATTAGCGGGTGAGAATTGAAATACATCAAGGGTGATAGTATCTGTGCCTGAACTGCAGCCGTTAGCATCCGTTGCACTCACAATGTACTGTGTAAGCATGCTTGGATAAACGGTGTAGGAAGCGTTATTCCCCAAACTTTGATTCCAATTGTAGTTGTGATTGCCCGTTCCTCCTGTTGCAGTAGCGCTTATTACTACAGGTGTTCCCGGACAAACAGTATCGCCATTGGAAACGGCCAATTGAACCGGTGTGGGTTGTTGAATCGTTGCCGTTCCAATGGTTGCGCAACCGTTAGCGTCGGTCACAGTTACGGTGTAAGACCCTGCGGTCAATGAATTTGCCTGTGCTGTGAATTGCTGCGGTGTTGTATTCCATTGATAATTGTAAGGAGGTGTTCCTCCACCTGCTGTAACATTAGCAGAGCCATTATTTCCTCCGAAGCAACTCGTATTGGTTTGTGCAGTTGTAGCTGTTAATGCGGGTGGCTGAGTAATAGTTACCGCAGGATACACGGAACATCCGTTCGCATCCGTTATTGTAACCACATAAGTGCCGGCTGATAGATTGATGGCATTGTTTCCGGTTTGAACAGGTGTGCTGTTCCAAGAAATGTTGTACGGACCAACACCGCCTGATACGATTACTTGAGCAGATCCGTTAGAGCCTCCGAAACAAGTGGCGGGCGATGAAGATGTAACACCTGCAATACCCGGAGGCGCAGTTATGGTAAATACTTGTTGTGAGGTACAACCGTTATTGTCAGTGACGGTTACGGAGTATGTGCCTGCCGGAAGATTATTTTGTGTGTTGATGTTTTGATTGCTGTTGCTCCAAGCATAGCTATATGGTGCTGTACCTCCTTGCGCGTTAACGGTTGCTGATCCGGTGTTGTTTCCATTGCAGAGTATGTTTGAGGAAGTGGTTGTGGTAGTCAACGCAGAGGCGGGCTGTGTGATGGTAACTGTTGCTGTTGTAACGCATCCGTTAGCAGTAGTAACAAGAACACTATACGTGCCGGCGCTTAAGTTATTTATGGTAGCGGTGTTGCCGCCATTTGACCAAGCATAAGTGTAGGGCTGTTGTCCTCCATTTACGTTGACAGTAGCGCTTCCCGTATTCTGTCCGAAACAAGCGATGTCAATAACAGAACTTTGTATGTTGCCGGGCGCAGCGCCTTGCCCAACGCTGATAGTGTCGGAAATAGAACACCCTGTGGCATCAGTAACCGTGACAGTATAGATTCCTGCAGACAGTCCATTCGCATTGGCATTATTACCGCCGCTCGGCGCCCAAGAGTATGTGTAAGGGGCAACACCATTGCTTGCTACGACGGAAGCACTTCCGTTGGAAGCACCGCAGTTAGCCGATGTCGACGATAGTTGTAAATTAAATCCGCCTACTGTAATACAAAATGCATAAGTCTGTGAACCGGAATACGGACAGGCATCATCGGCAACAGTAACCGTGAAACAATATGGTGTAGCGCTGATTTGAGCGCTGGATGGTGTCCATGAAAATGTAGCATTACCACCGTTTGAGGTGAACGAAGCACCGGGGATAGAGTTGTTCCATGTCATAATTAAATTTTGACCTGCGTCTGCATCAAAACCATAAATAGGAAAGGTGAGTGTATTGCCTGCACAAACGGATGCTGTGTAGGAATTCGTGTTGTTAATGCCGGTGAGGTAAGGGTTGTTATTGTTGCAAAATATGGTACGCAGTTGAATGTCACGAACTACACTACCTATAAGCACACCGTTCCTCCATTCTTCTACACGCACAGCCATAACGGTTACGATGATTTGTGTAGGTGTCATGCAAATGTCTCCCGTAGCCGAATTGAATGTCATTGCGGGATTGGATGGTACGGGTTGTGTTGCGGAGTATGGCGCGATATAAGTAACATTGGTGTTGGGACTATTTTGTGGTGCAACGAGTGAGTACACCAATGAGTCGCCGTCAATGTCGTTAGCGCCGTGGTTGAAGCAATATTGTTGTCCTACACAAACAAAAGGAATTGGACGATTGGAAAATGTTGGAGAGTTGTTACAAGGCCCGTTAACGTTATTAAGGTGTGATTGGACGAAGATGTTTTGTCCGCCCGGGTTGACGATGGTGTTGATGGCATTATTTCGACAGCAAAAGTCGAAACTGAAAATCCAGTCGGTGCAGGCCATGGGAAGTGTAACGACACCCTGATAAATCCACTCTTGAACACCGGGATTGTTGCCGTTGTTGCAGGTCGTGGTCATGCTAGGGCAAATTGGAGTAACGTCTATTCCTGTTCCTGGAAGTGGTTGAAGGGTGACATCAAAATTTTGGTTGCAGGAAGCAGAGGCAATATTGATTTGTACGTTACCGGGCGCAGCTGCCCCGGAGCAATCGCGGTAGAATGATAACCGCAATTGATATTGATTTCCGCCGATACAGGTGTAAGTT
Source organism: uncultured Flavobacteriales bacterium (assembly GCA_937974275.1). Lineage (GTDB taxonomy): Bacteria > Bacteroidota > Bacteroidia > Palsa-965 > Palsa-965. The sequence goes on along the minus strand of CALJIF010000134.1, from coordinate 23,729 downwards.
AGGTCGGCGCCTTGGGCATGTGAAGCGTAAGCTTCGTTCAGTGACATGATAAAGCCAATGATTAAAATAGCCCATCGGATTCTTGGTTGTGTGTAAGACTGTTCCATAATTCCCCCTTTTTAATTTGAATGTCTGTTAGTACGTGAAAGAACTGCTCCTTCAACGCGCCCGTCAAATCAAGGTTACAGGAGGATTTCTCACGAAACAGCGTGAAAAAAAATATTATGCATGAATAATAAATTGAAATTTAAACAGTTACAACAGGTCAAAAACGACCGGATAAAAAAATGTTGTAACTAAAAAAAAGTTGGTGCGTATACCATGCTTGTTGGGCTTAAGCGAAAATGCCCGAAACGCGATCGTAAGCACGGTTATAATATAAATCGCAAAAATTGTGCCTTATAGAATTCTGACGCCGATAACACACACATCGTCCACTTGTTCCAAAGTTCCGCGCCAGTTTTCGAATGCATCACGAAGTTTAATTTCCTGAATGTCGCATGGGAAATGCGCGATGGAACACAGTAGTTCACGAAATTGCTGAGGTTTAAACTTTTTCCCTTTGGGGCCTCCGAACTGATCGGTATAACCATCGGAGAACAAATACAGCATATCACCTTTTTGTGTGTCAACCACGTGATTCGTATACGTGTCGGTAATGCCGTCAACATTAATGCCGATCGGAAATTTGTCGGCTTTGTATTGAATTACAGCACCATTTCTAACTACATAAACAGGATTCATCGCGCCCGCATATTCAACTTTCCCGCTGTTCTTATCAATTGAGCACAAGGCTAGATCCATACCATCTTTAACCGTATTCTCTTCGGTTGATTGCCTCAACAGTTTATTCACGCCATAATCTAAATGTTGCAATATATCCGAAGGCTTAGAAAATCCAGCTTCGTGCACCGCCTGATTCAACATATTGAAACCCACAACCGACATTAACGCTCCCGGAACACCGTGACCTGTGCAGTCTACAGCGGCGAAGTGAATTTTGGTTCCACGTTCTTCCACCCAATAAAAATCTCCGGAGACAATGTCTTTCGGCATATATAATATGAAGGAGTCGGGAAGAAGTTTCTTAACGGCGTGTCGTGGCGGCAAGATGGATTCCTGAATGCGTTTAGCGTAATTGATGCTATCGGTGATCTCTTCTTTTTGTTGAGTAATCTCTTCGTTTTTGCGTTCCAGTACTTCTGCCAGTTTTTGCTTGTTTTTGAAACGCAGGAACAAAAGAAATGCCAGTAAGCTTATCGCCAAAACTCCAATGATGAGCAACATGATTTTATTGCGCAATGCGGCTGCTTCCAGTTCACTTTGAGTCCGTAATAATTGCTGTGCTTGTTCTTGCTTGTTAAACTCGTAATTCTGTTTCATCTGCTCCAACTGCAGCAACTGACTTTCGCCGTGTAAGGAATCGTTCAGGTCGTTATGTAAGCGCAAATATTTCAACGCAGAATCCGCCATTTTCTTCTTTTCAAATAATCCTGCAAGTTCCCAGTATCCCGACAGCACAGCTTCTTTTAATCCGGCACGTTTACTTAACGCCAAGCTTTTTTGGTAGTACCATAATGCACTATCGAGTTGTCCCATATCGCTGAAAAGATTCCCGAGCCCACGCATAGTGGTTACCAAACCTTCAGGACGACTAAGTTTCGTGTTAAGTGCATAGGCTTTTCGTGCATAGATTAAAGCACTATCCGGATAACCCAAAGAAGCGAGTGTTGAGGCTATGTTATTTAATGAGCTCGCAACTTTAGCATCGGCACCAATCTTCGTCAGCAAGCTATATGCTCGACGGTGGAATACCAACGCAGAGTCGTAGAGTTCTTGATCGTTAAATATGGCCCCGATATTCGCAAGGGCCGATGCTTCGAACATCTCATTTTTTTCGGACTTTCGGTTCAACTCCAATGCTCCGATATAATGTCCGAGTGCGGTTTTTCTTTCGCCTTGTCCGTATAAAATATTGCCGAGTGTTAGTTTGCAAACTGCCATTCCGAATGCATTGTTCATTTCTTCTTGCACTTGCAACGATCGCAGGCAGTAATCGGCGGCAGTTGCGTAATCTGCAGTCTTTTGATAAACATTCGCAATGTTGAGCAGTATTTTCGCTTCGCCCGTTTTGCTTCCGGCTTTCTTCCACATAACAAGGGAAGAGTCATAATAGCTCAACGCCTGCGGGAAAAAACCTTGCTGTTCGTGCCCTTGAGCTAAAAGGTTATAGCCATCTGCCACGCCTTTAGGAAAGTTCGAGCTGCGTCCCAATTGTATGGCTTTACGCGCGTAATCTTTCGTTTTGTTCGGATCCGTGTAACGATGTGCGTCTGCAAGCTTGTTGTACAATTTAACACGCTGACTATCCACTTGCTCCACGAAAGCCAACTTTTCAAGACTATCAATTTTTTCTTTGGATTGCCCTCGACTCCATGTAGAAATCAACTGCAATAAGCAGCATACAATAATGTAAGTCGAACGGCTTCGCATAGCTCCGAAATATACAAATAATGCGTCGGCAAAGGATGACTGTGCGCGTTAAATATTGGCGGTATAATAACCTCCGCAGTCTTCGAATAATGATAGCAGATATTAAGAATAATATTTAAACTTACTAGTTCAAATACCGAATCATGACTCGCCCCTATATGATGAGTCCAAGAGCCGCTTGTTCTTTCGTCAAATCTTTAATCGACAGCTCATGGGCAGAAGCGATTAAGGCATACGTGTTGTTATTCGTGTTTTCATCAACGTCAGCATATGCACAAATGTTGGCGACGCAGTTTTCAGTAAACGAAGGACTACCGCAAAGTACAGTCACGAGCTTGTACAGAGATAATGGAGGAGCATTATGGATAGGAACCGGAGAAGGGCTAAGTGTATATAACGGAATCGGCTTCAACAATTTCGCCAGCGACTCACCGCAAAACAAACAATTAACGAATAGTAGAATTCGAGGAATTGTTCCGGCAGATGATGGACAATCGATGTGGGTGGGCTCCGAAGATGGATTTACACAGCTGGATCGATTTGGCAATAAGGTGTTACAGCGACTACAGGTGTTTGAGTCGGATGGAGGATCGCATGAGGTGATTAAAGCGTGCGATACCGCGATCTGGGCATTGGTGGGTGGTCGAGGCCTGTTCCGCATTTCTCTACCGACAAAAAAGGCTTATGCTCTTAAATCAATTTACTACGATAAGCGTGGTGATTTGCGAAATGATATCGTTCCAATTGTAGACACATCTGAGTATCTGTACTTCGTAAATATTTTGAATGGTTCAGCCCGACGCATTTCATATAAAGGAATTATTGGTCGCTCGACCATTACTAAAATAATTACCCCATGGAATAACAACGATTATTTGATAATGACCGAGCGTGGTCTATATATCTATGAACATCAAAAGAACGTCATTAGGCCCTACGAAATATCTTTGGGTGGGATGGATTCGCAGCGGTTGCATTTTACTTCGTTAGCGGTTCATCCGGACGGTTCGTGGTGGATAGGCGTGTACGACCACGGAGTGTATAGGTATGAGCCGGATACAAAACACTCCAGAAAAATTTGTAGAAACCAAGATGGGAGTAGCTTCGGCGATCAAACAAAAAGCATCACTCAAATAGTTTGTGATCGTTATGGTGTGGTGTGGTTTGGGACGAACGGTTCAGGATTATTTAAAGTAGTTACGGCACGAATCCCTTTCGCAGATAATTATTTTGATGAACTGGCTACTGATACATGCAAATGGTTCATTCGTTCGTTCCTTGAGCTCGATTCCGGTCGAATGATTATCGGAACTTACTTGCAAGGATTAAAACTGGTTGACTATCACAACAAATCGATTCGAACAGTTGCCTTAGCGCCGCCTCCTAAAATGCAACCCACCGTGTTGTCCATGATTAGATTGGATGAGAACACCGTGTTGGCAGGTACAGACAACGATTTGTATGTTATCGAGTTGAAGAATTTCACGTTCAGAAAGATACCTGTGCCGTATGATAATCTTCAGTTCAAAGTGATGTATCGCACTCGAAGCGCGTCAATTCTGATTGGCAGCAGCTATCGGTTGTATGAGTATAACGTAGGAACATCGAGTATAGAAGAGGCGTGTTCTGATCCGCTGAATGTTTCTTCCATCTTTGAAACTGAAAACGGGGATATCATAATCGGATTTGCGAATAATTCGATACGACGGTACGACTCACGATTCAGAATTGTACGGACAAGAAAATTTGATCAAGATTATAATTTACCCAAACTGACAACGGTTAATTCTATTTGGGAAGATGAAAACAACGTGTTATGGTTGGCAACTAATCAGGGTTTGTTGAAGTTGGATGCACAGCTGGATATTTTGCGAAAATATACCACCGCGAATGGATTAAGCGATCGTGTTGTGTATGGCTTACTTCCGATTCAGCAGAATGAACTAATCCTCACAACAGGCAAAGGAGTGACAATTTTTAACCGACTCACCGAGCAAAGCAGAATTATACGTTTTGAACATGGGCTTCCATCTAACGAATGCAATTCGGGTGCGCTGTATGCAACAAGTGATAATAGAATCTATATCGGGACAATTAGTGGCTTTTGCTACGCCAATGTGAACAGACTTCAAATGAAATTTCAGCCGGCGACAATAAATTTGTTTTACAAAACGTCAAGTGGTGAATACCAACCATTGTCCGGAGTTGTAGAACTGCCATTTGACAAAGAAATTCCTCTCTTTGGGGCTTGGTCAACTGACTTTGCTTTTTCTGAACTAAGTACGATCAACCTTATTCTGATTTCCTCGTCGGCGCAAGTTTTACCGGTAGTTAACGGACAAATACAATTTAGCAATCTGGCATCGGGAAAGTACTTATTGCGTTGGAAATACCGGGACTACGAGTCGGGCTTTGAGGAATATTCACCAGCAATACAGCTGTCAATTATTCCTCCTTTCTGGAAGCGACCGTGGTTTTATACTGTGATAATCGTTGCAGCGGCAATAGTGCTGGTGTTAATTGTTCGCGCAGTGTTGCAGATTCGACATCGTAATGAACTGCGTGATTTAATGCTGCAACAGGAACTGGAAAAAATCAGGGTGCGCATTTCAAGGGATATTCACGATGAGATCGGAGCAGGGCTAACGAGAATTGCATTATCCGGAGATTTAATTGCACGCACCAAAATTGATGATACCGAAACGCAAACAAAGATTTCATTCATTTCAGCAACGGCGCGTGAGCTGTCACAGAGTATGAAAGAAGTGGTGTGGGTAGTAAATCCTGTGAATGACAGTTTAGATAAAATGCTGTATTACTTTCGGGAGTGGATTGGAGAATTGGCGGATGTTACTGAACCGAAGCTGTTATTTCAATTACATGGTAATCCGGATCAGCGTTCCGTTAATCCGGAGGTGCGACGAAACTTATTGCTGATTTTGAAAGAAGGGATTTCTAATGCACTCAAGTATTCAGGCGCCCATACAATTTCGGTGGAGTTTACATTTAAACCTGATGGAACATTACGCGTGCTTATTGCGGATGATGGAATCGGATTTGATATATCGTCGAATACCAAACAAAATTCCAATGGCATTATAAATATGAAACAACGTGCCGAGGCGATTAACTTTTCTTTCGAAATAAAGTCCGGAAAAGGTTTGGGCACCAGAATTGAGTTGACCGGTGTGATACAGCAATAAATACTACGAAAGTGTGAGCCGGAAAATTAAGATGTAACGCTACATTTGAAACATGAAAAAAATTCGGGTGGCAATAGTAGAGGATGACGAGTCCATTGCCGGATCATTGGTCGCCATTGTTAATTCGGATGAAGCATTGGAAATGGTGGGGTTATTTGGGAATACAGACTCATTCGAATCAGCTCTCCCCCAACTAGTTCCTGATGTTGTTTTGTTGGATATTGGATTGCCGGGCCGGACGGGAATGGACTTTTTGCCTATAGGTAAACGAATTGCACCACAAACACAATTTCTGATATGCACTGTTTTTGCAGAGGAAGAAAAAATATTCGAGTGTTTGAAAAACGGTGCAACAGGGTACATTACAAAAGGATCTCCCGCAAATAAAATTACGGAGGCAATTCGTGATATCTATTCGGGAGGTTCGCCAATGAGTGCTTCAATTGCACGAAAGATTGCAGATGCATTGTATCGTAACAATCAACCTTCAGAAGAACTGGATCAGCTTACCGCCAGGGAGCGTGAGATACTGGGTAAGTTGGAACAAGGTTTTCGCTATAAAGAAATTGCAGACCAGGTTCATCTGTCGGTTGAAACAGTGCGCACGCACATCAGAAACATTTACCTCAAATTGCAAGTGCAATCGCGAACTGAGGCATTGAACAAAATTCGCGGGAAACGCTTTTTCTTTTTCTAAGAGACAATTCACACTAAAGTAGTATTGTGTGTACTCGGATGCGGTGTCAACTTTGTTGAACAATGAATCGCATCTTAGTTTATTTAATCATTTTGTTGTGTGGGGCTCCCATCGAAAGTACAGCTCAGCTTTCCGAAATTCCTGTAGGTATTAATTTCACTCGCGGAACGTTGTTTTGTGATTTCGCTAAACTCGAAAATGATACACACATTTCCGAAAAAGGATTCGCTCCCGGATTTGGCTTCGAGTTGGGTCGCTATTATGGTGGGGATGACCCTTCGTTGAATAACGAGTTTTTCCGCTTGGGTTGGTATTTGTCGACGCAAATAGGTTTAGGTCGCATGAAGGATCCGACAATTCCCGATGATAAGGGTTCTCGTTGGATACCGTTAAATCTTGATATGGGATTTGTAAGCCGTTTGCGGTTCGGCGACAACGTGGAGGTTGGTGCACATTATGGCTTTCTTGGAATATATGGTTATAGCACAATAGCCTTGTTTGGCAGTTCATGTTCTGCTCGCCTTCGTTTGTGGAATGCGCAGTTGGAATATGGTCGCGAAGGAACAGGAATATTCACCGGTTGTTTTGTGCCGAAGTTTAACACACACCCTGTTCATCATTTCTCATTCATCTTTCTGAATAAAACACATGTCTCTGCGGGATTGCGGTACACAACTTTTGACAGGAGTACCAAAGGGGCAACTCCTAATCCCTATATCATGAAAGAAATCAGAATTATGTTCGGAATATTTATCTAATCACGACTTATAGCAATCCCTATGAAAAAACTTACCACAACTGTGCTGATGGCTATCGGCATTGCAATCACAATCTATGCACAAAATGAGTTTCCAAAAGTTTGGGAGACACAAACTGTTGTTGAACCCAAATGGAATGCATGGAATGAAGACTTGTCCATGGTTCTGCTTGGAGATCTTAAGGAGCTGGAAATGTTGGACGGCTCCACAGGAAAGTCTTTATGGACGTTTAACGTCAAGGAAAAGCTGGGGGTAAAAGGCCTTGACGATTGGGCATTTATGATTAAGTACGAAGGAGAGCCGGTGAAGCTCATCTACACCAAACCCAAAGAGAAAGTAGCAACGGTTGTTTTCCTGGATGCTAAAACTGGACAAATTTCGTCGCAGTACACTGAAGCAAACCTAAAGGAGAAGGAAAGGAAATCTTCGAAGAAGCCTTCTCGCGCAGTTTATAAAACAACAACATACGATGCAGGTAGCAGCACATTTGTTTCTGTTTCGTACACGGACAAATTAGTAACAAGTGCTATGGGTGGAACAGAAATGGACTTGAACGTTTCGGCTGTGGGAGGATATAAATGGACTACCGTTGTAAAAGGAAAATGCGTTCGTCACTTGTGTGATAATTTGTTGAGTTATGACGAACCAACATTAATGATCAATACCATTATTATCGAAGATAAGGTGTTGGTTATCTACGAAGGAATTAGTGTGTTGGATTTAAAAACAGGTCGATTGTTGTGGACAACTACTTATGATAACGCCACCACATCGGTTGGACTTAAAGCTGAACAAGAAATCGGACGAAGCGCTTTTCCCGTTGGCGATAAAGATGCGATCTATCTACCCGATTTTTCAAAAGGTGAACGATGCATCAAAAAGTTGGACAGTAATACCGGCAATGTACTGTGGAAATCGGATAAGTTGAGTGGAGAAGACATCGTTTCTCAGTTGAGTTTGGTGAACGGCACGTTGGTGGCAAAATTCGGAGGTATTATCCGTAAGGAAAAGTATATCCCGAATAGTAATGGTGGCGGCACGTACAAAGTAGAATACAGTTATGAAGGAAAAACTGATTTGAGAGGTTACGAAGCAGCAACCGGTAAGCAGGTTTGGACTCTGGAGCAGCACAATTCCAAGGAAGACAATCTTACCAAATCGGAGTGTAACATGCTGCTCGTTAACAACACAATATTCTTTTGCAGTCAAAAATTTCTTTACGTGATGAATCCTGCCACGGGTGCAATTGTAACAAAGACAGACATGCAACCTAAAAATCTCGGCAAACCGAAGTACATGTATTCACATAACAACAAGGCTGTTGTTGAAGGCGCAACAGGTCTTGCTGCATGTACGGCGGAAGGAGCACTGGAGTACTCTGTTAATACCGGTAAGTGTCTGTTTACGGAATTTAGAGGGAACTCATTCCTCGTTTGGACGGGTAAGAGCGAAGATGATATGAACGAGTTTATTACGATGGACATTGAAACCGGCAAAATATTCGGGAAGAAGAAAGAATGTTATCAACCTCGATTTGATAGCGAAGGAAACTACTTCCTTTATTTTAATAAAAACACTATTACGAAGTATAAAGCCAACTAGTAGAGTGCGTTTGATTTGGTGAGGTAAGCCCCAACCTCCCCGGTAAAAGGCGATTACATTGTGGAAGCGGTGTAATCGCCTTTGCTGTTTTGTAATTCAACAATTAGGTTCGGACTTTTTACTGAAAAATTTTATCCGGAATATCTAAATCCCATCACCAATACATCATCCACCTGCTCCTGAGCACCTTTCCAATTTTCAAACTCCTCCTGTAAGATAGCAGCCTGAACATGCATGGCCCGGTCGGCAACTTCCGTTAGCTTACCATGCAATCGTTTAATCATATACTTCTTCCCTTTTTCTCCTCCGAACTGATCCGCATAACCATCGCTTGAAAGATAGATGGCATCATCCTGTTGTAATGAAATAGTATGTGCAACATAACGCTGACCTTCTTTATGCAGTTCACCGGCAATAGGAAATTTGTTGGCTTTGTATTCAATAAATTCTCCGTTACGAACCATCCACAACGGTCTGTTGGCTCCTGAATAGTGAAGCAGGTGTTTTTCTTTATCGATTACACACAATGCAATGTCCATTCCATCGCGCGTTTCGTTGCCGGAGTCCTGTTTTAGTGCAGCGCGAACACCATCGTGCAACGCATGCAAAATTTCATCAGGATGTATGAGTCCTTTCTCTTTAACAATCTGTGTCAAGAGCGTGGAACCTATCATACTCATCAATGCACCCGGAACTCCATGTCCCGTACAGTCGGCACAAGCAACATAAATCATTTGGTTGTGCTCTGCCAACCAATAAAAATCACCACTGACTACATTACGAGGTTGAAACAAAATGAAGGCATCTTCGAAATAATTATTCAATTCATTTCGTTTCGGCAACATGGCCTGCTGAATGCGTTGCGCATAATTGATAGAATCGTTAAGATCCAGCAGTGCTTCTTCTAATTCTTGTTTTTTAATTTCAATTTCTTCTGTGCGCTCTGCAACGATACCTTCCAGTTTTATTTTTTGACGATTAATGCGGTAAGTGGCAATTTTGATAGCAACCCAAATGAGTAAGATCAAAAGGACGACATATCCCGTGTATGCCCATCCGGTTCTGTACCACGGAGGTAATATGGTAAAGGTAAATTCCGCTGTTTCACTTTCCATGTTGAGCGGATTCACCGCTTTCACCTTGAATGTGTATGTGCCTTCAGGAAGATTGGTGTATTCTTTTTCGTGGGCTTTAGAGAACACCGTCCAGCCGGTATCATATCCTGTAAGTTGATAGCTGAACTGCGGCATCATTTCATAGGCATGATATGGAGCAGCAAACTTGAAGCGCACAGAGTTTGAAGCAAATGAAACTTCCCGTGGAAATAATTTTTCAGGAAGTATGTAAGGCATGCTATCTCCACTGAATTTAACTTCGCTGATCACCGTTGAATATCGAAGCTGTGTATTAAATGGCTTCGATTTGTCGAATCGAAATATACTGTGCGAACTTAGAATGTAAACGTAGTTGTCAGGAGTTACAAATCCATGCTGTATGTACGAACCTTGAAATATATTGCCGAGGGTTGCCGTGTTTCTGATAATGCGACCGTTATGTAATCCGTAAAAAACAGTCCGTTGCTCTTTAGCACGGTCAAGGAATAAGCGATGATCTAATGGTGGGGAAATTTCAATTCCCGGCTGAAGGTAAAGACGCGTAAACATATCCGGAGCTTCTTCGAAACATACTGAATTTTTATTGATGTCCTTCGCAGATTTATATCGAAACGCAGTGTAGTAGTTGAAGAAATATAAGGTGTCATTTACCAATACCGGATAAAGATCAACTAATGAAACTCCGTTGTTCTCGTCATATTCACGTATCTCGTACACTTCTTTATGATCGTATGTTATCTTAAGTAAATGCTTTTCTCTTGTGGTAGCCCAAACTTCATATCGATGATCAACTGTTGAGCGAACTGCGGATAAGCGAATGATTTCTTTTCCGGGTAAATTAAAATGAGTCAATTGCGACCATTTATTATCAGTAAAAGAAAGTACACTAATTCCACCACGCTCTCCGGCTAGGGCATGTACGCTATCAGGATACAGTGTTATAAAATTGGTGTAAGTTGTGGTGACAGAAATTGTGCGCCCGGGTTTGTACCACCACGTTCCAAAAGCAGAACCTACCAGTGCTCCGTTATTGGTTGCGGATACGTGCCACACTTCCTGCATCTGAATGGGCGTAGGTTCGAAACGAGCGCCTCTTCCCAATTTCGAAAACGGGGTGCACACGTAAAATCCTTCGAAGGTGCCAAGATATGCCGTGTCGCGATTAACTATCAAACACTCTGCTGTTCCGGAGAAACCAAAATTCTCGCCGAACGATTGTACCGGACCATGATAGGATACACGACTACAACCGTTGTTGTGAAATGCCCAAATGTTTCCTTCGCGGTCTACAAAAATTTCGCCGATACTTTCATCGGTCATTCCGGCTACTTTATTAAAAGAATGTAATAGTTGATGTTGTTTGTTATAAATGTGCACACCGGTTCTACTAACAACTGCGTACTCCTCGCTATTAATGTATTCACAACCCAGCACGCCAAAATTGATTAATTCCTGCTCATTCGGCATTGCATAGTGTGTTACTTGAGCACTTCGTCCGGTAAGGTGCATCATCTTCCAACCAAAGTCGCCGGTAAGTAAAAGGATGGAATCTTTACCTGCAGGTAGAGCGCCCAGCAAACGTTCTGTTGCAAAAAAATCTGTTCCCGAAATCGTTTGCAGTCCGTTAACAGAAACTCGCACGAGTCCAACACCACGTTCTCGCACAAATAACAATCCGTTGCACTCAAACATTAAGGCAAAGGAATGTCCTGCATGTGGTTCGATTACTTTAACAACTTGTGTGCCTTTAACAACGAAAATTCGCTCTCCCGATTGAAAGTAAACGTACTCTCCTGCACGGTAAATTTTCCATACATCCAAAAACACTTTCTGACTATCGGTAAGTTGAGGAAGAAAACTTACAAATTGGTACGCACCAAAAGAATTGCGATCGAGATAGCCAAAATCGGAAACGGAGCTTACGTATAAACGATCGTTTTTTTCGTCGTATGATATTTGACGATTGGCAGAACCAAATTTCACTGTAGTCCACGACCAACTTGTTCCGTTAAAGTGATACACGTGCGAGGTTGCAGCAATATGAATAATGCCACGCTTATCCTGTACGCCTTGCCACATTTGTGCAATGGGCTTGTCGTCGGCAGTTGTATAATTCTTAATGTAATACGGACTTTGTTGAGCGACAACAGTCGACAACAACAAGTGAAACCATATAACGAGAAGCGTTCTCAAACTTTTTCCAGTGCTTGTTCAATATCAGCAATAATATCGGTGATATGTTCCAATCCTACAGATACACGCACAAGTCCCGGTGTAATGCCAACAGCAAGACGTTCTTCTTCGCTGAGTTTGGCGTGTGTTGTTGACGCAGGATGTGTAACTGTCGTTCGTGTATCACCAAGGTTAGCCGTGAGCGAACACATTTTAATCGCATCCAAAAATTTTCTACCGGCTTCAACTCCACCTTTAATTTCGAATGTGATAACACCGCCGCCTGCGCTCATTTGCTTTCTTGCTATTTCATATTGCGGATGCGATAACAAGAATGGATATTTTACCTGTGCTATTTTCGGATGATGTTCGAGTAGGCCTGCCAATTTCAATGCGTTGGAACTGTGTCGTTCCATACGAATGAAAAGTGTTTCAAGACTTTTCGATAATACCCAGGCATTGAAGGGTGAAAGTGAAGGTCCGGTGCTGCGACAAAAGAGATACACTTCTTTAATCAACTCTTTTTTTCCTAAAACGGCGCCGCCCATCACGCGTCCTTGTCCATCAATGAACTTGGTTGCTGAATGCGTAATAAGGTCTGCTCCATACAGCGCAGGCTGCTGCAATGCCGGTGTTGCAAAACAATTGTCTACATTAAGCAGCACATTATTTTTTCGTGCGAATTGCCCGAGCCATTCCAGATCGATGATATCTAATCCCGGATTAGTCGGCGTTTCTACAAAAATCATTTTTGTGTTGGGGCGAATTAACGATTGCCACTCTTCGGGTTTTGATAAATCTGCATACGAGTACTCAATCCCCCATTTCGGCAAATACTTCGTAATGACGGTATGCGTTGAACCGAAAATGGAGCGACATGCCAATAAATGATCACCGCTTTTTAGAAACGCAAGAAAAGAAGCTGTAATTGCAGACATTCCGGACGCCGTTGCAAAACACGCTTCAGTGCCTTCCAACGCGCACAATTTTTCTTCAAATTCCGTTACATTGGGGTTCACAAACCGACTGTAGATATTTACATCTACCTCATCTGCAAATGCAGCCCGCATGTCTTCCGCATTATCAAACACAAAGCTTGAGGTCATGTACAACGGTGTTGAATGTTCCTTTTCTTCCGTGCGTGGCGTTTGAATACGAATGGCTTTCGATTCCGGTTTCATCTTGAACGATTAATTGATCTTATTTCCGTTAACCCAAACTTCCCAGGTGATACTTGCACCCGCTTTCTCCAATGTTTTGGACACAGAGCAATATTTTTCCATGGATAAGGAGCACGCACGTTTGGCTTTCTCTTCATCGATAGCCCCTTCGAGATTGTAAATCACATGAGCGTTTTCCCACAATGCAGGCTCTTTACCTTTTTCCCGTTGACCGTCAATTTCAATTTTGAAGTCGGTGATGTCCTGCTTTTGTTTTTTCAAAATCATGATAATATCTATTGCACTGCATCCGCCAATAGACATTAACAACGCCTGCATGGGTCGAACACCAAGACCTTCACCACCAATTTCCGGATTCGCATCAAAATGCATGGAAACGCCATCTTCCCCGGAAGCCACGAAATGGAAGGCATTGTTTAAACGGTTTAACTGAACTTTCATAAGTTGTAATTATTGATCAAATATAGGAAATGTGCATCGCGCAGGCTTAGTATATTTGAACCCGTATGCCGGGACAAAAGTTTGTTATTCCTTCATTTACTACAGAAACGGGCAGAACGTTTCATGAACTCGAGCTGTTCTATTACACATACGGAACTTATCGTAAGGGAATTTCTAAAGTTGTTTGGGTGTGTCACGCGTTAACTGCAAGTGCAGATTGTGCAGATTGGTGGCCGGGACTCATCGGAACAGGTAAGACTATCAATCCGGAAGAGTACTTTATTATTTGCGTAAATATTCCGGGATCGTGTTACGGATCAACAGGACCGTTGTCAGTGAATCCTGAAACCCTGGAACCGTATTACAGCGATTTCAGGTATTTCACTATTCGCGATATAGTAAGCGCGTTTACTATTTTGAGAAAAGCGCTGCATATAGAAGAAATCTACTTGCTTTTGGGCGGTTCGATGGGCGGTTATCAATGTTTGGAATGGGCTGTACAGGAACCACACGTCATTAAGCATTTGGCGGTTGTCGCGACATCGCCTAAAGAATCGGCCTGGGGCATTGCCATTCATACCGCCCAACGTTTGGCCATTGAAGCGGATGCAACATTCGGAGATCGCAACTTAACAGCAGGGAAGAAGGGGCTTAAGGCCGCACGCGCAATTGGAATGCTAACGTATAGAAGTTACGAAGCTTATGTGGCTGCTCAAACAGACGTTGACGACCGCATCGATAATTTCAAAGCGTCTTCCTATATCGACTATCAGGGAGATAAGTTGGTGAACCGTTTCAATGCGTATTCTTACCACACGCTTACTAAAACAATGGACAGTCACAACGTTGGAAGAGCCCGGGGAAGTGTAGAGCTCGCCTTACGTGAAATTCAGGCACCAACAATTGTCATTGGTATTAGTTCCGATTTCTTGTGCCCGATCGCGGAGCAGCAGTTTCTTGCAGCACACATTCCTCAATCACGCTTCGTGCAAATTGATTCACCATTCGGTCATGATGGTTTTCTGGTAGAAGGAGAAATTATCGGAAGAGTTATTAAGGATTTCCTGAAAAGCTAATAGCCTATACCGCTCTTGTTCTTGAGCGAATGAGTTCTTCCTGAGATTTTTCGCACATCACTAATGGAAGTGCATACATTTCCGGCAACTCTTTTGTGATATGCTCTCTGATATATTCTACAATAGTATTAAACAACAATGCCTTCGTCTTACATGCCAGCAAGTAGCGTGGTACAGTAACTAAATTGTCTTCTTGCAGCGTTAAACGTCGAATATCATCAAAACGCACATCGGCAACCAGTTTTTCTTTCAACAACAACTTTGCTACGTGGTGTAACAACTCCTGATCAGGAGAAGAAATATGCATGAGTATCATAACCTGTGTTTATTAATGCAACCAAGATAAGCGCTCTTTGTTCGGATGAGTGCCTCGATAGTTTTCGAATTAGCAATTATTAGGAATTTGAGATCATCGGTTAGTTTCTTGCTCGCAATAATTAAGGAGATTCTAAGGATTCACCTGAATGAACTAATGTTGAGTAAAATTTCCTCTATGAAAAACTTTATCATCGTACTCAGTCTTCTAATTACTCAGGTTTTATTTGCGCAGAGTGACAGCGCGTCCAGTCCCGCAATCGCTCCAATTAAATCGTTTTGGAAACAGATCGATAAGTTGAAAGCCACCAATCCCGAACTCGCTTCATTCAAATCCGGAATTCAACTGGCAGAAAACTATCATAAATCTGTAAAGAAACAGGATCCTTCGTTTAATACGGTGCATATGGATAAAGCACTGGAGCAACAGCGTGCACGTTTGCCGAAAGCAGCAGCACCCGTTGTTCGTGAAGGTGCTCCTGCTACTCCTCCAAGAGAAGGCCCACGTGAAGGAAATAGAGAAGGAGGTGCTGGGGGCGGCGGATCAACAGCGGATCGAAGAGAACGGCAAGCAACTGTTGAAGCGATGTTTGATTCCCTATTTATCGGTTATCCGTATCAAGGTCCTTCGGGAAATCCGGGAGATGAAGCGCGCAACGCCGCTCTTTTGGAACGATACAAGCAGAATACGGTATTCTATGTTGCTAAAAACATTCCACCGGATGATCGCACGATGTATGAAATGACACGCAAGCACGGATTAGACACTGCCGGTGTAACAAAAGATTTAAAACAGAATGGCTTGGTGTTGCGTACAAGTTCTGAAACCGGAGCAATTGGCGGATATGATCTGACGTTGGCTATGGAAGCTTTTTGGTCGGCTGCTGCTACCATATTTCATAACAAACCCGAATATGCCGCTGCTCACAAGCAAGTAAAAGACACGTTAGCGTATTACGGCAGTCGTGATCAAGTTAATGCGCGTTTAGCAAAAAATTTAGAGAACAGAGGAAGTAACGTATTTATGCCGGTGGCTGCTCGTCAGGATGCAGCGTTGGAGCAAGAGTTTCGTAGTGCGTTTGCAAAAGAAGGTTGGAACGAAACGGTGTTGAAAGTAAATATACTTACTACCGAATGGTCTATTTTACGCAACAATGTAACAGGTGCAATTATTGGTCGAACACAAACAGCAGCAATAGCGGCCAAGAATGCTAAAGGCGAATGCATACTGTACAACTATACGATCATTCAGGAGTACGACGGTTCCAAATACCTTTCGGCGAAGCGCAGATCACATGGCGCGCAGTATATCGCATGTAAGAATGTGAAGTAATGTTTATTTCGTAATCGCATCCGGATTAAGAACGGATTGAAAAGAATCATCTATGGGTTCCCATAACTCAATCTTGTTGCCTTCAGGATCCATGATGTGTGCGAAACGACCGTATTCAAATGATTGTGCCTCTCCGATAATTTCAACGCCTTGTTCGCGTAATCGTGTTAACAATGCATCAAGGTTAACGACACGAAAGTTAAGCATGTAAGGTTTTGTGGACGGTTCAAAATATGTGGTGTCGTTCTTAAACGGACTCCACACAGTATGTCCTGTTTGTTCCGGACTATCGTGATGACGCCATTGAAATGTAGTGCCGTATTGGTCAGTCTTTAATCCGAGCTGTTGTTGGTACCACTCGCGTTGTTGCTCCGGATTTTCACACTTAAAGAACACTCCGCCAATTCCGGTAACCTTGCCTTCTTTATTGCTCATGTTTTTGTGTTTTGTCGGTGAAATACAGATCTTCGTTTCGGTGGAATTGTAATTTGAGATTGATGACCAATTCATCGCCTCCGTGGTTAAACGTGCTGTCACGAATTTCTTTTACCAGCTGCATCACTTGCTCGTATGTGCCTTCAACAACTGTTTCAAACGGGCATACGCGGTAAGTTAATCCGCTATTTCGTATAACAGCAATGGCCTCATCAATCAGCAATATGGCCTTGCTCTTTTCACATAATGGCAATAGCTGAATCGCAGCATTAATCTGCCGTGGCGATGTATTCATGAGAAGAATTAGTTTAGTTTAACACCAACAATACAAACGTCATCAATTTGTTCTAACTCGCCCTTCCAACTTTGGAATGTTTGATCGAGTTGTTGCATTTGATTTTCCGGAGGCAGGTGCGCATTGAACTTCAGCACTTGCTGCAATGGTTTGTATTTGAATTTTTTTCCTGCAGGACCTCCAAATTGATCTGCAAATCCATCGGTAAATAAATACAAATACCGACAACTGTTTAATGCAACACTTTGCACCTGGAACGGCGTTACCTCCGCATCATAAAAGCCAATCGGTTGACGATCTGCACGAAGTTCAACAACTTCATTCGTCGCAGTAATGATCCAGGCAGGATTGTTAGCTCCGGCGTACTCGAGTTTATTATTGTCTCGGTCTATTGTGCAGATGGAAATATCCATGCCGTCTTTCGTTGCAGAAATCCCGGTTCCCTGTCGCAATGCGGCAATCACACCTTTGGATAATTCATCGAGAATTTTCCCGGGGTTAGTTATTCCTTTCAGGTTTACAATTTCATTCAACAACGTAGTTCCGATCAATGACATAAACGCTCCGGGAACACCATGTCCTGTGCAGTCTGCAACCACCAGAATGCGCAGCGGACCTTTGTCCGCAATCCACCAAAAGTCACCGCTGACAATATCGCGCGGTTTGAAAAACACAAACGATTCCGGAAATACATTGACCATCTCTTCGGGAGTAGGCAACACAGCAGTTTGAATGCGTTGCGCGTAACTGATGGAGTCGAGAATGTCGCGGTGTTGTTCTTCTACAATTTTTTTCTGTTGTGCCAATTCAACGTTTGCGCGTTTGGAACGAATTGCGCTCCTCCAAATGAGCAGTGCAATCACTATGATAGATATGAGTCCCGCTGCCAAAAACCAAGCACGCACATTTTGTTGCTGTATGGCCGCTTCATTCAATTTGTTCTGCTGCTCTAACTGAATGTTTTGCTGTTCGCGTTTATCGGCTTCAAATTTGGCATTCAGTTCATTGATTTGTTTGGTTGCTTCTTCGTTGTGCAAACTATCAAACAGGGCGTGATATTCGACGTGGTATTGATACGCTAATTTGTAATCTTCTGCAGCCGCATGTGATTGTGCCAACAATTCTAAATTGGACATGGTCATGTCTTTGTAATTCAGTTGTTGCGTGATGGAAAGGCTCAATTTGATATAATAGATTGCAGAATCGGTTTGTTCCATTTGTAAAAATGTAGAGCCGATATTATTCAGAATTAATGCTACACCATTTTTGTCGCCGATGGATTCACGAATAACACGAGCTTGCTTATACATATCAAGCGCCTTGCGATAATCTTTTTGATTCGTATAGATCATCGCCATGTTGTTTAAACAAATAGCAACACCACGTTGATGGTTGACGGAAGCGAACAGATCTTTGGATTGCTGATAACAACGCATGGCTGCGGAATCATTTTTCAAATCCATGTACACATTTCCGATACGTGCTAATGCATTCGCCTCTCGACCTTTGTCTCCGATATCACGATAAATTTTTAAACCAAGTTGCTGATTGCGCAACGCTTCTTTTAGATTGCCGAGGTCGTTGTAAATAACGCCAATGTTAACGTAGGCAGATCCGGCTTCCGCTTTGTACCGCTCGCCTGGATTACTCGTGAGTGCGGCATTGAAATATTGAATGGATTTTAATGGCTCTCCTTTTTCGCGATAAATAAATCCGATGCGATTATAGGCTTCAATTATTGGCAAGCTGTCTCCGGCTTGTCGCGCAATTTTGATGGAGTTGAAATAAATGAACAGTGCACTGTCGGGCTGTCCGCCATAAAACACGGCATACGCGATGTTGTTCCATGCTTGCGCCTGTGCTTTTAAGTTGCCTGTTTTTACGGCGAGATCGCGTGCTTTAGTTCCGTAATCTGCGGCAGCTTTAACATCGGAATTTACTACCGCAGCACTAACCTGATTGTATATTCTGATTTTTACGGAATCGGGTGCTGTGCGCGCAACCTTAAGAAGCGAGTCGGTATTTTGTGCCCATGCGAATCCGCTGAGTACGAAACTCAGAAAGAAAATTGCTCGGAATCGGATTTGTTTTGCGGCGTGCATGGAGGCTGCAATTTACGAATAATGCGATCTGTTTGCACAGGCAATTCATGCGTGATGTTCGAGCCTTCAGAAAAGAAATCTATCGGGGTGATAACGCCCAAAACGCGTGTCATGTGTGCATCTGCAGCAAGTTGTACGACTGAAAGATGAAGCGCAGTTGTGTTCATACTCGGAGGTTTTTTGATCGAAATAAAGTTCGTTGAAGACCTCGCTAGCATCAATACCTAATTGCGGGTAAACAAGTACCGCGTTTTAGGTAAATTCAACAGAAAGGGCTGTCGTGTTAACGACAGCCCCTGAAAATCAACTTCAAAAAACCAAGCAGGAGAATTATCCGCTGCAAGACTCACACGCATCCGGATTATCCAGAGAGCAAGCAATTTCTGCCTGACGTTGCTCAACACTAACCGGTTCTGCATTTGGTGCCGGGATAGACAATGCAGCCTGATCCACTGTAAACTTAATGGCATCAGCTGCGGCTTTTGTGCGCAAGTAATACATGCCTGTTTTCAATCCGCGCTCCCATGCATAGAAGTGCATAGAAGTCAACTTCGCGAAGTTCGGATTGCTTACAAACAAGTTCAACGACTGTGACTGACAGATATACGCGCCACGATCAGCAGCCATATCAATCAATGCACGTTGAGGCACTTCCCATACAGTACGGTAGATATCCTTGATGTTTTCCGGGATCTCAGGAATGTCCTGGATAGATCCGTTAGCAGCAATAATTTTATTTTTCAGGTTGTCGTTCCACAAGCCCAGTTTCACGAGGTCTTTCAACAAATGCTTATTCACTACCACAAATTCTCCGGACAATACACGACGCGTATAAATGTTAGAAGTATATGGCTCGAAACACTCGTTGTTACCTAAGATTTGTGATGTAGAAGCGGTTGGCATTGGCGCTAACAACAAGGAGTTGCGTACACCATGAGTTTTAACTTCCTCACGCAAAACATCCCATTCCCAACGACTGCTTGGTGTTACACCCCACATGTCGAACTGGAAGATGCCTTTTGAAACCGGAGATCCCGGAAATGTTTCGTAAGGTCCTTGTGCTTTCGCCAAATCTTTCGACGCAGTCATTGCAGCGTAATAAATCGTCTCGTGAATTTCCTTATTCAACTGACGTGCTTCCGGGCTATCGAATGCCATACGCAACAAGATGAAGGCATCTGCCAAACCTTGCACACCTAATCCAATCGGACGATGACGCATGTTAGAACGACGCGCTTCAGGAACCGGATAATAGTTGTTGTCGATGATCTTGTTCAGGTTGCGTGTAACAACGTACGTTACATCAAACAAACGCTGATGATCGAATTCGCCTTTTTCTGTATCAACGAATCGTGGCAATGCTAATGACGCCAAGTTGCACACTGCGATTTCATCCGGAGCAGTATACTCGATGATTTCTGTACATAAGTTGGACGATTTGATGGTTCCCAGATTCTGCTGGTTGCTCTTACCGTTGCAGGCATCTTTATACAACATGTATGGGTTGCCTGTTTCGATTTGCGCTTCCATAACTGCGAACCACAAATCCTGCGCTTTGATAGTCTTGCGTTGACGACCTTCCTGCTCGTAACGCTCGTACAATTTTTCAAATTCTTCACCCCAGGTATCATACAAGCCCGGAGCTTCGTTAGGACAGAACAATGACCATGAGCCGTTTTCTTTCACACGCTTCATGAACAAATCAGGAATCCACAACGCAGTGAATAAATCACGCGCGCGCATTTCTTCTTTACCGTTGTTCTTACGCAAGTCGAGGAATTCGAAAATATCAGCATGCCATGGTTCCAGGTAAATAGCGAAAGATCCTTTACGCTTTCCACCGCCTTGATCTACGTAACGCGCAGTGTCGTTGAATACGCGCAACATCGGGATGATGCCGTTAGATGTTCCATTAGTGCCTTTGATGTATGAGCCTGTTGCACGCACGTTGTGAATGCTTAAGCCGATACCGCCTGCGCTCTGAGAAATTTTCGCGCAACTCTTTAAGCTGTCGTAAATACCATCGATGCTATCGTCTTTCACTTGCAATAAAAAGCAAGACGACATTTGCGGTTTTGGTGTTCCTGAGTTGAATAGTGTTGGAGTAGCATGTGTAAACCAACGTTCACTCATCAAATTATAAGTTTCGATTGCCGCATCGATATCTTCTTTGTGGATACCCACAGAAACACGCATCAACATGTGTTGCGGACGTTCTGCTACTTTGCCGTTAATTTTCAGCAAGTACGAGCGCTCCAGCGTCTTGAATCCAAAGTAATCATAACCGAAATCACGATCGTAGATAATGGATGAATCCAAAATCTGAGCGTTATTCTTAATGATTTCAAAAACGTCATCAGCAACTAAAGAGGCGCGTTGATTGGTTTTCGGATCCACATAGTTGTATAACAACTCCATGGTTTTCGAGAACGACTTCTCGGTATTTTTATGCAAGTTGGAAACTGCGATGCGGGAAGCCAGCAACGCATAGTCCGGATGTTTCACGGTTAATGAAGCCGCGATCTCAGCCGCAAGACTGTCCAGCTCACTGGTCGTTACGCCGGGATAAATCCCTTGAATAACTTTCATCGCTACTTCCACCGGGTTAACGTGTACCGGATCCAGTGCGTAGCACAATTTTTGAATTCGCGCAGTGATCTTATCAAACTTCACTGACTCTTTGCTGCCGTCGCGCTTAATTACATACATAGGCTTTTATTTCGTAAGGGTTGTTATAGGTAGGTGATTGGTCTCGTGGTTTAAAAATCTTCGTCCAGACTGAATACGTTCTGTGAACGATCGGAAGTAACACCGGCTTTCTGGTATTCAGCAACGCGTTTTTCGAAGAAGTTGGTTTTGCCTTGCAGGGAAATCATTTCCATGAAGTCAAAAGGATTGGTTGCATTGTATACTTTTTTGCATCCTAATGCCAATAACAATCGGTCCGCAACAAACTCGATGTACTGGCACATCAATTCAGAATTCATTCCGATTAATTTCACCGGCAAAGAATCGGTCACAAACATTTTTTCAATTGTTACCGCATTGGTAATGATTTCGGTAACGCGTTCTTCCGGCAAACGATTTTGCAAGTGAGCCGTGTACAGCAAGCATGCAAAGTCGCAGTGTAAACCTTCGTCGCGAGAAATCAATTCGTTTGAGAACGATAATCCCGGCATCAAGCCACGCTTCTTCAACCAGAAGATGGAGCAGAATGATCCGCTGAAGAAGATGCCTTCAACCGCAGCAAATGCAATCAAGCGCTCGGCAAAAGTTCCATTGGAGATCCAACGCAATGCCCACTCTGCTTTTTCTTTTACTGCAGGAACAGTTTCGATAGCATGGAACAAACTGTCTTTCTCTGCAGGGTCTTTGATATAAGTATCAATCAACAACGAATACGTTTCGCTGTGAATGTTTTCGATCATGATTTGATACCCGTAGAAACAACGACCTTCAGGATACTGTACTTCATTCATGAAGTTGATCGCAAGGTTCTCGTTTACGATGCCATCAGACGCTGCAAAAAATGCAAGAACGTTTTTGATAAAGTAACGTTCGTCATCTGTCAGCTTATTTGCCCAGTCGGTTAAATCGGCAGAAAGGTCAATTTCTTCAGCAGTCCAAAAACTGGCTTCTGCTTTTTTGTACATATCCCAAATGTCACGGTGCTTGATGGGGAAAAGAACAAAGCGATCTTTATTCTCAGCTAAAATAGGTTCATTCACTTCTGCCATAACTGCGCTGTTAATGCGATTTATATTCTTAATTTGTTGAAGGTCAGGTTCTTCTGGCGAAAAAAGCAGGCGTATGGCCTGCTGATTTTCTTTAAGGTGTTTGATATGAAGCACTTAGCTAGTAAGGTGTTCGGCACATTCACCGACAACAAATTTTTGCAAATGAGTCGGACTAGTCAAGTCTATTCCATTAACAAATGCCCGAAGTTTTGAACACACAAGCGTAACGACTCTTGTTGATAACGCGTGATAAAACCAGCCTTTTTCAATAACGACGCGGAAGCCAGGCAGCGTATGTAAATTTTAATAAAAAAACAGGTTAAGTAGTTGCAAATATTGTCGCTGTAACATGTAGAAAACGTTATTGAAACGCATTTCGAAAGGCTTCAACAAATCTGCACTCTGAATAAATAGAACTATTGCACTGCAATTCGTTGTGTCTGCCAGCCGTATTCAGTAAGCACACGAACTAAATATGTTCCTCTGTTCAATGAAGAGGTTATCAAAGAATAGTTCTTGGAGTTAACTGTTGCATCATGGATAACACGACCTCCTAGATCATAAAGGACCACGCGTTTCATGATGTGTTCACTTTGAAGTTGAATGACATCCTTGCCGGGATTCGGAAATGCGTTGATGGAGTTGTTCTCAATTACTTCGTTAACGGAAGAAGTGAGGCACAAAAGTGTTGTTGTTGCTCCTGTCGTAATCGTTGGTACAACCGGAATGGTATTCCACAACTGAATGGTAACAGGAGTTACAGTAGTTGTAATT
>CALJIF010000133.1 GCA_937974275.1 uncultured Flavobacteriales bacterium | reverse complement strand
GAAAATTCGTCGAATAAGCTTCTTTCAAGAGATCTTTTTCGATACGGTAGTTCATAGTGTGTGTTTATTGAGTTCTGTTAAGTTATTTATTTACTTCCACATGCCAGCTGGCGCCGTATTCCATCAAATACGATTTAATAAACGGCATCAAATTTCCATCCAACACGCCTTGTGCATCGGATGTTTCAAAATCAGTACGCAGATCTTTCACCAGTTTGTACGGATGCAATACGTAGTTACGAATTTGTGATCCCCATTCGATTTTCTTCATTCCACCGCGAATTTGTGCTGCAGTTTCCATGCGTTTTCGCATTTCCATTTCATACAACTGCGATTTCAGCAACTGCATAGCATTCTCACGGTTCTGATGTTGCGAACGCGACTCCTGGTTTTTAATCACAATACCCGTTGGCTTGTGATACAGTCGTACTGCGGTTTCCACTTTGTTTACGTTCTGACCTCCTGCTCCACCCGAACGGAATGTTTCCCATTCAACATCGGAAGGATTGATGTCAATCTGAATCGTATCGTCAATTAAGGGATACACATACACCGAAGCGAAAGACGTGTGGCGACGCGCATTGGAGTCGAACGGAGAAATACGCACCAAACGATGTACGCCGTTTTCGCCTTTCAGATATCCGAACGCATTCTCGCCTTCAAATTCCAACGTAACCGATTTCACGCCGGCTGTTTCACCTTCCTGAATATCTACTTCTTTAATGCGATATCCGTGCTTTTCTCCCCACATAATGTACATGCGCATGAGCATTGCCGTCCAGTCACAGCTTTCTGTTCCGCCTGCACCGGAATTAATTGTCAGCACAGCATTGAGTCGGTCTTCCGTACCGCTCAGCATGTTTTTAAATTCCAGATCTTCCAGCTTATTGGCCGTCTCGTTGAATTGCTGCTCCAGATCGCTTTCTGAAGCATCGCCGGCTTTGAAGAATTCGTACATCACAGAAAGATCGTCCACACTCTTTTCCAGATCGGCAAAGGTGTCTGTCCATTCTTTTTTCTTCCGAATTTCTTTCATGAGTTGCTCCGCACGCTTAGCGTCGTCCCAAAAACCGGGCGCCTGCGTTTGGGCTTCCTCTTCTCTAATTTTTCTCAGCTTCGCATCGATGTCAAAGATGCCCCCTTAACGCATCCTTGCGCTCTGCTAAAGCCTTAATTTGCTCTACAGTTATCATGGGCGCAAAGGTAATTATTACTTCGGGTTGGGTGACGTTTAATTGTACCCTGAAGCAATAAATTGTGCCCCCACCAAACCGTTTACCGCTATCTTTGCAGCATGAATGAGCCGCTACATCCGCATTTTGTGTTGTCCGACGGAATGTATTGCCACGTGATGCCTGAAGGACTGATAGTTTCCAAAAAACAATTACCGAAAGAAACGCCTGTACAACGCAACAATCCGGAATGGTTGTGGGTGATTTTATTATTTATCGGAGCAGGAATTTTCGGATTCTTTTTCGTCATGTCCATTATTGCGCACTACTACGTGGTATCGTTTATGGTTGGCGTAGGCGTGGCATTTCTAAGTTGGAATGCGGTGAAATTAATCGGCTATACCTCCACACTATTTATTGCACGCGAAGATATTTTGGGAGTAACGTATCACAGCAAATCGTTTGGTTATGATAGTTTCATTGTGCGCTATGCCGGACCGAATGGCAAAGTATTGAAACGTCGATTCATCATTTACGACTCGCAAGAATGTTTGACGCAAGCATTAACCGTAATGACCGAACAAGGTTGGTTAGTTGCTAAAACGACGCCGTAAATACAAAGTGCCGCTCTTGTGCCAGCAGCACTTGTCCGCGTATGTAATACAAGAGGTCGTGAATGACTTGCTCCTCGGTAGTTTCAAAACGCCCCAATGCAATTTCTTCATCAATACGATTGATCAGGTTTTGCGTACTTTCCATGTACACCGGGCGATTCGTGACAGTTCCCAGCTGCTCAAAAAAATCCTCTTCCGATGGCAAAAACACGGATGTTCCGTCCGGCGCAATTTTGTTCCAGGCATCATTAGGAATAGTTCCGCAAAATCCATCATCCCATATTTTCAACACTTCCGACTCTTTAAAACCGCTCATTTCATCAATATCCACTTCATTATTACGCAATGTGAAGCGCAACACCTTTCCGTGTATGACCTCTACAATTTGATCACAGTAACGCAACCGCAACAACACGCGAATATTTCCGATTACTTCATCTCTCGAAAAATCGTGAGGTAATAAACCCTGAATACCGAAACCATAAGCCACGCTCATACCCTACTCGTTTTGATTTTTAAATAAATCCCAAATCAAATCTTGCTCAAAACCTTTACTCGCGAGATACCGCATCACTTTCTGCTGTTTTTTCAACGGATGTTTTTCTTTCACTTCACGACTCTTTTGTTCCAACAACAGCTGTAAGGTTTTTACATATGCTCGTTCATCAATCGTTTTCAATGCATCACGAATCAAATTATCCGGCACGCGTCGTTTTTTTAATTCCATTTTAATTTTAACACGTCCCCATTTTTTAATTCGGAATTTCCCTCCCGCAAAAGCTGTTGCAAAACGTGCTTCATTCAAATAACCCTGCACGATTAGTTCACTGATGATGGACTCCACGGCATCGGGCCACATGCCCCATTCGTATAATTTATCGCGCACTTCTTGTTGCGCCCGTTCCTGATACGCACAATATCCTTGTGCCTTTAACAGCGCCTGATGCGGATCGGTGATTTTAACGGGTTCTTTCATGAACAAAACTGATGACGCAACATTAGCAACTTTTTTTCGACTTATTGTTAAAACAGGGAATTGTTCTATTTTAGTTCACCTTAACCCAACAATCACTATGAAAAAATTGATGCTTGTGATGCTTATGGCATTTGCCTTCATCACGACACAAGCGCAACGCGGCATTCATCGTCCCGGTGAAATCAGCGTAGGTGTGCGTTCTACAAATAGTCTATTTTCCGGCCACTCCGGACCCGGCGTAGGATTCGGCGGACAAATGCGTTTGCGTTTACTGGAATATGTAAACACCGAATGGTTTGCGGACTACATCACCAGCGGAATTGGCTCTGTTGGTAATCGCACGGATTATCACATTGGTTGGTCGGTGTTGTTTTATCCTCCGTTTGCTTACACGGAAAATCGTCCGCTAAAATTGCAGCCGTTTTTTATTGCAGGCCACTGTTTCGATTACACCCGAGTAACTTCGAATAACCCGTGGTATGTTGCCGAAGAATCGCGCTGGAGTTCAGCTGTACAAGGTGGTTTAGGATTTCATTTACCATTTACCGAGCGCTTCGATTTTTCCATGACGGCACAATACATGATGCATTTAGGAATGGGACTGCATACCGAAGAGCGCACTGCCACCAACGGCGATAAATTTTTGTACGTGGATGAAGCCAACGAAGCCGGACTGGAAGGACATCTCCTCGTTACCTGGAGTATTAATTATCGCTTCGCCGATTTGTGGAAGAAGAAAATTAAAGGCGTACAGGATAAAAAGCCGATTGATAAAGAAGAAGATAAAGTAGGTTATTAATACAGGAGGAAACAGCATATGAAAACGTTGAAACCATTACTCGTTGCCCTGTTCTTGAGTCCTGCTTTATTTGCTCAGGATCAACCGGCACCCGATAACAACACACATTCACTCACTTCATTGGAAGGTCTGTTGCGCACACAGGCAACCATTACACCCGCATGGAGTGTCACCGGATTTTTAGGTGATGAGTCAGCGGCTATTTCCGGAGGACGCACCAATATTTACATTCACGGCACTGCAGAATACTATTTCACGAACCGATTTTCGTTACGCGGTGATGCTTTTTATTTCGTCAACAAAAGCAAAGATCCGGGTGGAATGAAACATAATCACTCGTTGCAAATTGGAGGATCCTGGCACTTATTAAAGAAAAGTTTAATTGATCCTTTTATTGGTGTACGCAGCGGCATGAGTTTAGTGCAAATTAATCCGCTCGACATTCCGAAACCGCCAACATTGGTTTGGGAAGAATATCCCGTTCCGATGAGCATTACTCCAACCTGGGGACCACATGTAGGAATTAACTTTTTCGGACAACGCATTTTTCACTTTTTTGTTGAAGCGCAATACCTGATGGGCACCTACCGTCCTTTGTACGGACCACAGTTATCGTTGGGCGAATTACGTGTTTCAGCAGGATTAGGATGGAATTGGGTGATTTATAAGAACCGCCAAACAATTCATCAAAAAATATAACACACCACCACACACACCTCAAAGGGGCTGCATCGTAAAGATGACAGCCCCTTTTTGTGGATTGCACAGCGAATAAATCATTCACATGCAACACCCGCGTCGGTGACTTCAACCGAGATGATGCAGTAGAAATGTAATGCACTACTGCGTTGTGTCCCGCTTTTGCGCGCAAGCATCTCGGTTAACCCCGATGAAACATTGTTTCTATCGGCCTTCGGCAAATTGTGCATTTTTTAATGCACGATTTGGGTTCAATTGCCGCCTTCCTTAGGTTGCTCCACCGGCGCAGGAGCAGGTACAGGTTGTTGTTGTTCTATAATTTGCTGTCCGTCGTCTTTACGAATTCCTTTTTCTTCCAGCTCTTTTTTCTTGCGTGCTTCCGCTTCACGTGCAGCTTGCAAATACATATTCTCTTTGTAGTTCATACCGCTGTAATAACTTTTTGTCGTAATGATGACTGCACCACCCGATAAATCACCAAACTCAGCGGGAATACCACCTGACAATACAGAAACCTGTTCTATGGAAAGTGCCGGAACGCTGAAGCTGCCGTATGCTTTCTCTCCATCCACAAATACTGTTGTTGCACCTTCGCGCGAACCGCGCATCACCAGTTGTCCACCTTCACCTTCACTGCACGAAGAACAAGTAGCGATAATCATTCCCTGCACGTCACCACGCGGAGCCGCCATGTGTTTCACTTGATCCGGACCTATCGTTGTCATAACCGTGTAAGTTGGATCTACCGGACCGCGTACTGCTGTAATCACTACCACAGCAGAATCATTCGCATCTTGCTTCAGTTGCATGGTGTACGACACGTAAGCCGTCTTACCGGCATCAACCGCAATTTGTTCTTTGGTGTAATTTTTATAACCCGTCATTTGCACTTTAACGGAGTAGCTTCCCGGATTCAATGCGCGGAATGTGTAATTGCCGGCCTCATCGGTAGTGCCATGATGCATAGGGCCGCCGGCGGTAATAACCGCAATCGCCCCGAACATCGGCTGTTGTTTTTCATCCAGTACGGTAACTTTTAAGTCGCCTGTGGTGCCGCCTTGAGCGAACAGTTGCGCTGTCGCCAGCAAACTGATGATGATAGAATAGAACGTTTTCATGTGATGTAGTTTTAAATTGTTGCTGTCTTTACTGAAAGACGCACGGTGGTTAAAACTTCACACGGAGAATAGTATGAAAACGCGTTACGTTAATAATCGGATTGATTTTGACGCTATCCGGTCACTACGCCATTACAAATGGATTGCTTCGCTTCTCGCGACCAATAGTGGTCGCCGGACCGTGACCGGGATGTACTACCGTTGCGTCGGGAAGAACATACAATTTCGTGCGTATGCTGTGTGCCAACACATCAAAATTTCCACCGGGCAAATCGGTGCGGCCTATACTGCCTTCAAATAACACATCGCCTCCAATAACAAAACCCTGATCACGATGATAAAAACAAACACTTCCGGGAGAATGACCGGGCGTAAAAAACACGTCCAATTCTGTCACACCAAACTTCACCGACGTTCCCTCCTGCAATAACGCGCTTGGTGCATCTTGCACATAACCGTGAAATCCGTACATCGCACAAACCTGAGGAAATGCCTGTAACGTAGGAATATCCATAGGATGCACCGTAATTCCCAAACCCCAACGTTGAGTCACAAAATGATTACCGAAAACGTGATCCACATGTCCGTGCGTAAGCAACAAATGTTCCGGACGCAAGTTGTTCTTTACGATATACGCCTCCAGTTCCTGCTCTTCATCGGCCACATGACAACCGGGATCAATGATGACACAAGCGCCGGTTTCGTCGGAAAGCACGTATGTATTTTCGTAAAACGGGTTAAAAGAAAATTGCTGAATGGTTACCATATACACAAAGGTAACGCCCTCTTGCAAAGTAATCGCCTGTTGTTTTGTCATTCCCCGTATTCTTGGCTAACTTTAGGGTTTGGAGTTAGATAACGTGAACTAATTGCCCGTCGGCTTGTTTTGATCTTACGGGCGCGCTACTACACATGAAGATTCGACTCATTGCTATACTTCTTGCCTGGTGTTTTCCGACACTTGTGCCGCTTTACGCTCAGTTTTACAACGGTTCTCAAACAGAATTCGGAAAGAACCGCGTGCAGTATCAGGATTTCAAATGGAACTTTATCAAGTTCGATAAGTACGAGGTGTACTACAACACGGGAGGAAAAGAACTGGCCATTTACACCGCTAAAGCAGCGAAAGTGCAGATTGCGGAAGTGGAACGCTTTTTCGACTATTCCCTCAACGAGCGTATTCAGTTTATCGTTTACAACAAACAAGAAGATTTTAAACAGAGTAATGTCGGTTTAAGTACCGATGACGGTTCTAATGTGGGCGGTATGACGCGCATTGTGGGAAGAAAAGTGTTTCTGTATTTTGAAGGCGACCATGTGCGCTTTGAAGAACAAATTCGTTCGGGAATAGCGGAAGTCATCGTTAACCAAATGATGTACGGCGGTAACGTGCGCGATATGGCAAAAAATTCTACGTTGCTGGCATTGCCGGAATGGTACATCAAAGGTCTCGTATCATACGTAGGTAAAGGTTGGAATACGGATGTAGACAATCGTGTACGTGATGGTATTACGGCAGGGCGTTTTAAGAAATTCAATCACTTAACCGGTGATGATGCTGCAATCGCAGGACATTCCATTTGGTATTACATCGCGGAAAAATACAGTCCTGCGGTAATTCCGAACATCCTGTACATGACTAAAGTCAGCAGGAATGTAGAAAGCTCGTTCTTGTTCGTGTTGGGTGTGAATATGCGCAACCTCACATTCGACTGGCAAAATTATTATTCCAAAAAATTTGCGTTCAACGATACCACGCGAACACTTCCACGCGGAAAAGAAATGGTGCGGAAAGTAAAAAGTAACCGCGCTTACAATCAGGCGAAAGTTAGTCCCGACGGCAAATACATGACCTACGTAACGAACGAAATGGGTCAGGTGAAGTTGTGGCTATTGGATTTGGCTACGGGCAAGAAGAAACGTTTGTTTAAGAAAGGACAGAAGCTGGATCGCGTGAACGATTTCTCGTATCCGCTGGTAGCCTGGCATCCGTCGGGGCAATTGTTGTCGTGGTTTTACGAAAAAGAAGGTGAAACTTTTTTGGTGATTTATACCATCGAGGACGGATCCAAAATTGTGAAACCGGTGTACAACTTTATCAAGATCATTGATTACAGCTATTCGCCGGATGGTAAGTTTTTCGTGATGTCGGCGGTGCAGAAAGGACAAACGGACATTTTTGTCTATGCCATTTCAGGCGGCTCTACAACACAAATTACCAACGATATATGGGACGATCTTAATCCGTCTTTTATTGACGGAGGAAAAAACATTGTATTCAGTTCCAATCGCGATAATGATACCATCAAGACCATTGAACCGAATCAGAAATTAATCAAGTCGTATGACTTATTCGTTTACAATTGGTCGTCGAAGTCGAATGTTTTGCGTCGCATCACGAATACGCCGAATGTGAACGAACTGCAATGCCAGCCGTACGATGATGTTCGCTTTTCATACCTCAGCGATCAGAACGGTATCAAGAATCGCTACGTAGGTTATTTCGACAGCGCAATTGCGTATGTAGATACCGTAGAACATTACCGTTATTTCGCACGCAGTATGCCGATTACCAACTACAAGTTTGGTATTTTGGAACAACACATTGCTCCCGGTGCAAATAAATTAGCAGAAGTCGTTTATCACGATGGACGTTATCATATTTACACGGAAGACTTACTGCCTTATGCTTCACTTACCGGCAAAAAATTAATTCATACGCCGTATCGCGATCGTGTGATTGAGTTGACCAAAATTGAAGCGGAATTAGATTCTATCGACCGTACGAAAAAGACCACTGCACCTTCCGGAAAACCCATGCAAACAGTGAAGGTGTATGAAAATCCGGCACAGCGCGATCAGGCCAAAAAAGATTCTACCAAAATCGACATTGGTAATTACCAGTTTGAAGGAACGAAACCAAGAACCTACGAGGCCAATGTTCCTCCTCCTCCAACCAAGGTTGCTTCGCCAGATACACTGCCGGATTCTACTAAAACCGGACCGGCGCGGGATGTATTTGTGTTGCCGATTATTCGTAACTATAAAGTTCAGTTTACCACAGAATATTTCCAGAGTCAACTGGACAACAGCTTCCTCAATGCCGGCTATCAGCGCTTTTCTGGAGGTGGCGCACCCATTTATTTGAATCCCGGATTTACAGGATTATTCAAGATCGGATTAACCGATTTGTTGGAAGATCACAAGGTAACCGGTGGTGTGCGTTTATCAGCCGATTTGAAAAGCAACGAATACGTGTTGTTGTTCGAGGATCGATTACGCCGTTGGGATAAGTTCATCATGTTGCACCGTCAGGGCTTCCTCAATGTGAGCAGCGGTGGCGGAACGTTAAGTAGAATTTACACACACGAAGGACGCTATGGATTGCGCTATCCATTTAATGAAGTGCTTGCAGTGCGCATGTATGCCGGCTATCGTAATGACCGTCGCACATTTTTGGCTACGGATTTCGTGAATCTCAACCGGAACAGCATTCATTACAATTCGGCCAACGCCAAAGTAGAATTGATTTACGACAATACCATTAAGCGCGGACTTAACTTGTACAATGGTTTGCGTTTCAAAGTTTTCTTCGAAACCTTCCAGGGCTTGGACAGCTTGGTACGCGCAGAAAACAAAGACAACCGCAGATTGAAAAACGATTTATACGTTGCCGGATTCGATCTCCGTTATTATCAAAAAGTGCATCGCGAAATTGTATGGGCAACGCGTTTCTCGGCAGCAACATCGTTCGGAAACGACAAACTGGTGTATTACATGGGCGGTGTAGACAACTGGCTGATTCCACGATTTGATCAAAGTGTGAATATTGCTACCGATAAAGGTTATGCGTATCAAACTATCGTAACACCTATGCGCGGCTTCTATCAGAATATTCGTAACGGAAACAGTTATGCGATCATCAACTCCGAATTGCGCGTTCCGATATTCCGATATTTATTCAATCGTCCTTTGCGCAGTGATTTCATCAACAACTTCCAGGTCGTTGGTTTCGGTGATATCGGTACTGCATGGACCGGCACCAATCCTTACGATCCGGACAATTCACTGAATACAACTGTTGTTTCATCAACAGGAAATCCGATCACTGTTGTTTTAACTACACACAAAGAACCGATTGTTGGTGGTTACGGATTCGGATTACGATCACGCATCTGGGGTTATTTTGTGCGTGTTGACTGGGCTTGGGGCGTTGAAGATCGTGTGGTATTGCCGCGCACTACATACTTATCATTCAGCCTGGATTTTTAAGTATGGATGCACATTCCATTGCCGATTACATCAAGAAAGAAGCGAAAACTTTAGCGACGCACTTAAGCTTTGTGCGTCATCACTTGCATGCACATCCTGAACTTTCATTTCACGAATTCGCTACGGCCAATTTTGTAGAAGAAGAACTGCATAAAGTCGGCATTACCACTACACGTTGCACACCAACAGGAATTGTCGGTATAATTGAAGGTGCTCATCCCGGAAAAGTGGTGGCGTTGCGTGCCGACTTAGATGCTTTGCCTATTCAAGAAAAAAGTGATGCGACGTATGCTTCTAAAAATCCGGGAGTGATGCATGCTTGCGGACACGATGTGCATACCACCTGTTTACTCGGTGCTGCAAAAATTTTATTCGGACTTCGCGCACATCTATCCGGAACGATTAAACTCATTTTTCAACCCGGAGAAGAAGTGTTACCCGGTGGTGCTTCACTCATGATTGATGAAGGCGTTTTGGAAAATCCTGAACCGGACTTGTTGATTGCGCAACATGTATTTCCAAGTTTACCTGCAGGTTATGTTGGTTTTCGCAATGGCATGTACATGGCTTCTACCGATGAGCTTCACGTTACCGTAAAAGGTAAACCCGGACATGCTGCAATGCCTAAAGATTATATCAATCCATTGGTTATTGCTGCACGCATCATCGATCGTTTGCAACGCGATTTTATGGAAGAACCGATAGCGTTGCTCAAACAATATAATGCACCAACGGTGCTGGCATTCGGTAAAATTGAAGGACTTGGTGCTACCAACGTTATTCCGGCAGAAGTGAAACTTCAGGGAACCTTCCGCACCATGAATGAAGAATGGCGTGAGGCTGCACATACTTATATGCAGCAGGTTGCCCAAGAAATTGCAGCAAATGCCGGCGGTACTTGCGAATTCCGTATTGAGAAAGGATATCCGTTTTTAGTGAACGATGATCACGTAACAAATCATGCACGTGCTGCAGCCCGAGAATATTTAGGTGAAGAGCAGGTTAAGGAACTTGAATTACGCATGACCGCGGAAGATTTTGCGTGGTTTTCGCAACGCAAACCTGTTTGTTTTTATCGCTTAGGTACGGCATCACCGGATGGTCGCAATACGCATGGTGTACATACGCCCGAATTTGATGTAGATCCGAAATCGCTGGAAGTGGGCTCCGGACTTCTGGCGTGGATTGCAGCATCTGCGCTGTTGGGGAAATAATTCCCGTTACCTTTGTCGCATGAAATTTATCGGCAACGTAACGCCATCTTCATTAACACCCGAACAAAGTGCACTGCTGAATTCAGGAAGAGCCTTGCCCCTGATGGAAGAATTTTACACCATCCAGGGCGAAGGTCATCACTCCGGAAAACCTGCATATTTCATTCGTTTAGGAGGATGTGATGTGGGCTGTCACTGGTGCGATGTGAAAGAAAGTTGGGACGTTAATGCGCATCCGTTAACTGCTGCAGATGATATTGTTGCGCACACCTTACAATATCCGGCACGAGCGATAGTCGTTACGGGCGGAGAACCCAGTGCGTTTCAATTGGATTATTTAACGCGTCGCATGAA
The DNA here is from genome assembly GCA_937974275.1 of uncultured Flavobacteriales bacterium. GTDB lineage: Bacteria > Bacteroidota > Bacteroidia > Palsa-965 > Palsa-965. The sequence goes on along the minus strand of CALJIF010000133.1, from coordinate 44,394 downwards.
AGAACATGGCGTGCAAACATTCATTGAAACTTCCGGCGCTTACACACTAACCGGCGATTGGGACTGGGTGTGTCTTTCACCGAAAAAAACGTCTCCTCCTCGCGAAGAAAATTTCCTTCGTGCAGACGAATTAAAAGTCATCGTCTATAACAAAGATGATTTCCGCTGGGCCGAAGAAAATGCTGCAAAAGTGGGCCCCGATTGCTTATTGTTTTTACAGCCGGAATGGAGTAAAAGCGCTGAAATGTTACCACAGATCATCGATTACGTCATGCAACATCCACATTGGAATGTTTCGTTGCAAACGCATAAGTTCATGAACATTCCTTAACGGACAGGTCTCCGACTAAATTCTGCACGAAAATTGTATCTTGTTTTAAGAACATGCATTATACCCTAAGAAATATCACCACAATGACACGTTTTTTTGTATTCGGTTTTCTCATCGCATTTGCCTTCTCCTGCAAAGCTCAGCCACCTGCACAATACAGCTCTACCAATAAAAAAGCAGTGAAGGCGTATAAGCAAGCCGAAAGTTATCTCGCGTACTATCAATTTGACTTAGCTATTGCCGAATTGCAAAAAGCGAAAGACGCCGATCCGAACTTCATTGAGTGTTATTTGTTGCAGGCGGATATTCACAATGCCAAGCAAGAATGGCAAAAGGCTGTTGATGAATACAAAAAAGCATTCGCATTAAATCCTAAGTTCTCGTATTACTCGTACCTCGATTGCGCTAATGCGGAATTAAAACTCGGCAAATACGAGGATGCTAAAAAAGATTACGAAATGTTCTTGTCCATGAAACGAAGCTCCACAAAGCCCATGGATATTGAGCAAGCAGAGAACGGAATTAAGTCGTGCGATTTCGCTATTCGTGCTATGGCTAATCCTGTTCCGTTTAAACCCGTGAACATGGGCAATATGATTAATTCGAAAGAATGTGAATACTTTCCGAACATCACGGCCGATGAAAGTACGTTCTTGTTTACACGCAATGAAATTGTTGTTGATCCTAAAACCGGCGCTAAACAACGCTCTCAGGAAGATTTTTACATCAGCTATCAGCAATCGGACGGAACATGGTCTCTGGCGAAAGCATTAGGACCTCCGATTAATACACCAACCAACGAAGGCGCTCCTTCCCTATCTGCAGACGGACGTTTTTTATTTTTTGCTGCATGCGAAGGTTATGATGGTTATGGTGCAGGGCGACAAGGATTTGGAAGTTGTGATATTTTCTTTTCTAAAAAAGTGGATGGGCAATGGAGCCGTCCTGCCAACGTTGGTGCGCCGTTGAATACTGCGAGCTGGGAAACTCAACCTTCTTTTTCCAGCGATGGTAAAACATTGTACTACGTCAGCAATCGTAAAGGTGGTTACGGCAATGGTGATATCTGGATGTCGGAATTGGGTCCGAACAACCAATGGAGCACACCGGTAAATCTGGGTGTTAAAATTAATACGCCGGGCAATGAAGAAGCTGTGTTCATTCATCCTGACAATCAAACTTTATACTTCGCATCAGACGGGCACATTGGTATGGGGGGACTCGACTTGTACGTGTGTCGCCGAGATTCTGCAGGCAATTGGGGCGAACCGCAAAACTTGGGATATCCGATTAACACTTCAGGAAATGAAAGTGGTTTGATTGTAAACGCCGGTGGACAGTATGCCTATTATTCATCTACACGCGAAGGCGGTTTAGGTTGCGATGACATGTACATGTTTGAATTGCCCAAGCCTATTCGTCCGCAAGGCGTTTCGTACATGAAAGGAAAAGTATACAACAGTAAAACAAAAAAACCTTTGGGTGCAGAGTTTGAACTTATTGATGTATCAACGGGTAAGACTTTCATTAGTTCCAAATCTGATCCGGTTACCGGCGAATTTTTGTTGGTGCTTCCGATTAATAAGAACTATGCACTTAACGTTAACAGTCCCGGATATTGTTTCTTCTCAGAAACATTCTTCATGAAAGAAGCCACAGATCCAAGCAAACCTTTCTTAATGGATGTGCCTTTGATTCCTCTGGAGCTCAATGCTAAAGTGGTATTGAAAAACGTCTTCTTCGAAACTGCGAAGTTTGATTTACGTCCGGAATCGAAAGCAGAGTTAGGAAAATTGATTGCTTTCATGAACAACAACCCGAACATCAAAATTGAAATCAGCGGTCACACCGATAATGTGGGTGATAAAAAGATGAACCAGACACTTTCCGAAAATCGTGCAAAGTCGGTGTACAATTATCTCGTTGCAAATGGTATTGATGCTAGTCGTTTAACGTACAAAGGTTACGGCGATACACAACCCGTTGTTCCGAACGATACTCCCGAGAACAGACAGATCAATCGTCGTACGGAATTCAAGATTATAGGATTGTAGGTGAGTTTGTTGTTTCAAACCAAAGCATTTCTTCGTCATCAATTACAATCGGTGAACAGGCACGGTGTGCATTCGCCCTTTGTATTCGATTTGATGAACACCACTTTCCCTGATCAACCCATTACCGGTGAAAACAAAGCAGAGCGTTGGCGCGAAGAATGTCTGAACAATACGCAGCAAATTCATAAAACCGATTTCGGCACCGGCACCTCGGGACCCATTGCCATTAGCACAATTGCAAAACGTTCTCTAAAACCTGCGCGCACGGCTCGACTGTTGTATCGTTTAGTCCAACGTTTTCAACCCCAAACCATTTTGGAGTTGGGCACATCATTAGGCGTTACAGCCATGTATTTGCAACAGGCACAACCAACAGCTGCAGTGATTACTTTGGAAGGCTGTCCCGAAACGGCTGCTGTTGCACAACGCGGATTTGATGCTATGCAGCTGTCATGTCGTGTGGTTGTCGGATCGTTTGAAGAACGGTTAACGCAAATACTACAGCAACTGTCATCGCCGGATTTCATCTTTATCGATGGTAATCATCGGTACGAACCAACCCTCAATTATTATCAAACGATTAAACCCTATTTGAAGGATGAATCCGTTTTGGTATTTGATGACATTCATTGGTCAGAAGAAATGGAGCGCGCTTGGAACAGCATCATTGCGGACGAAGATTTACATTGCACCATGGATCTTTTCGATATCGGCATTGTTATGTTACGACCGCAACAACGTAAAGAACATTTCATATTGCGTTGGTGATAAAACAAATCGCTGAAGCAACTTGTTAAACCCTAACTTTGCAGTATGACAACCGGAAATATCATTAAGATCTCGCACATTGCCCGAACCTACACCATCGGCAGTGAAACGATTCATGCACTTCGAGACGTTTCCTTAAATGTGAAGAAGAATGAATACGTTGCACTGATGGGCCCATCTGGTTCCGGCAAATCCACGTTGATGAATATGCTAGGTTGTCTCGATACGCCATCTGCCGGTGAATACGTATTGAATGGTAAATCAGTGGCGCGCATGAGCGATGATGAATTGGCGGAAGTGCGTAACAAAGAAATCGGTTTCGTATTTCAGACATTCAACTTGTTGCCACGATCAACCGCATTGGAAAATGTAATGTTGCCATTAGTGTATGCCGGAATGTCTTCCGCTGCACGTAAAGAAAAAGCCATGCGCGTATTGGAGCAAGTAGGCTTGAAAGATCGTGTGCATCACAAACCCAATGAATTATCCGGAGGACAACGCCAGCGCGTGGCCGTTGCGCGTGCATTAGTGAATGACCCTGCAATAATTCTTGCAGATGAACCAACCGGGAATTTAGATTCGAAAACTTCCATTGAAATAATGGGGTTGTTTGCAGCCATTCATGAAGCAGGAAATACCATTATTGTTGTTACGCACGAAGAAGACATTGCACAATACGCACACCGCATCGTTCGTTTGAAAGATGGTTTGGTGGAACGTGATGAACTCAACGCGAACATTCGCAAGACATGAGTTGTTGATACAGCAATATTCTTTACAACGCATCCATCTTAATTACGCACCATGACTTTCAAAATCTACACGAAAACCGGCGACCAGGGACAGACTTCTCTTATTGGAGGAACGCGAGTGCCCAAACATCATATTCGTATTGAATCGTACGGAACGGTAGATGAATTGAATTCATGGATCGGAATGTTACGCGATCAGACCACGGATGAAAATACGTTATCGTTATTAATTGAAATTCAGGATCGCCTATTTACCATTGGATCATTGTTGGCGGCGGATCCGGAGAAAAACAAAATGGAATTGCCACAAATTGCGGAATCCGATATTGCTGGTTTGGAACGCGCGATTGATGCGATTAACGAAGAAGTCCCTCCAATGAAGAGTTTTGTGCTGCCCGGAGGACATCCTGCAGTGTCACACTGTCATGTTGCCCGATGTGTTTGTCGCCGTGCAGAACGAAATGTCATTCATTTAACGGAAACCGCCTCGGTGGATCCACTCATCGTAAAATATCTGAATCGATTATCCGACTACTTATTCATGCTGAGTCGTCAGTTTTCGCACCGCTTAAACGTCACCGAAACACCTTGGAAACCGCGTATGTAGTGCGTTTTGCGTGTATGCCAAAGTGTAAAATTGTTGACATTTTCCTTACTCCCTAATTATCAGTTTGTTACGATGTGGTAATTTTTTTGTGTTTACCGTCGAACCGATACCGAAATTTCTACTTTTGCACGAAAATAAACCTGTAGAAAAATGGTGAATAACCCATGTAACATTTTTCTTTCGGTAACGTTTTAATTATCAATTCTAAACTATTTGTGTTATGTACTGGACTCTTGAACTAGCCTCTTACCTCGAAGACGCTCCTTGGCCTGCAACCAAAGAGGAACTTATTGACTACGCGATCCGTTCCGGTGCACCTATGGAAGTCATTGAAAACCTTCAGGAAATTGAAGACGAAGGTGAAGCGTATGAAACCATTGAAGAAATTTGGCCGGATTATCCGACTAAAGAAGACTTCTTCTTCAACGAAGACGAGTATTAATCGATCTTAATTTTCAAAGCCCCGCAAATGCGGGGTTTTTTATTGCTGCTAATCTGTCAGGTAATTGTAATTCGGAACAATAATTGACTTGTAATCGGCTTCGGAATAGCCTCGCGCCACCCCGAAATTGATTACATTTGCTATCCTTAAAAATCGAGCCCGGCAGGGCGTAAAGTGCTTTAGAATGTTCGACTTTATTACCAAAAGTATCGCCAAGCTCATGGGCGGATCCAAATCAGAGCGTGATGTGAAAGAGATCATGCCTTATGTGGAGGCCATTAATGAGCATTTCGCCAGTTATAAAACCTTAACGAACGACCAGTTACGTCATAAGACGCAGGAATTTCGTCAGCGTATTTCCGAATACATCAAAGATGAAGCTGCGGAAATCGAAAAACTGAAAGCAGAAGCACTCCAGCCGGGCCTGTCTATCGACGATCAGGAAAGTCTCTACAACGAAATTGATGCGTTGGAAAAAGCGCAACTCAAAAAAATTGAAGAAATCCTTTTGGAATTACTTCCTGAAGCATTCGCTGTGGTGAAAGAAACTGCGCGTCGTTTTACGGAAAACACGGAAATCAAAGTTCAGGCTACGGATCACGATCGTAACCTTTCTATCCGCAAACCAAATGTCGTGATCAACGGTGATCAGGCTACATGGAAAAATTCGTGGATGGCTGCCGGCACAGAAGTAGTGTGGAACATGGTGCATTATGATGTGCAGTTGATTGGTGGTACTGTTTTGCATCAAGGTAAAATTTCTGAAATGGCTACGGGTGAAGGAAAAACCCTCGTTGCAACATTACCTGTTTACCTCAATGCGCTTCCCGGTCGTGGTGTGCATCTGGTTACGGTGAACAATTACCTTGCACGACGTGACGCTGAATGGAATGGTCCGTTGTTCGAATTCCTAGGACTTACCGTAGATTGTATCGACCTGCACGAACCGAATTCACCGCAACGTCGCAGTGCATATTTAGCTGATATCACTTACGGAACGAACAACGAATTTGGTTTCGATTACTTGCGTGATAACATGGCGCGTTCTCCGGAAGAACTGGTGCAACGTAAGCATCACTTCGCCATTGTGGATGAGGTGGATTCGGTATTAATCGATGATGCGCGTACACCGTTGATTATTGCAGGTCCAACACAACGCAGCAACAACCACTTGTTTACCGAATTAAAACCTCGTGTAGAAAAATTGGTAACTGCGCAACGTACATACGTGAATACGTTGATTGCCGATGCGAAAAAGTTATTCGCAGACAGCAGCAATAACAAAGAGAAAGAAAAAGAAGCGGGAATGATGTTATTGCGTTGTCACCGCGCCTTACCGAAAAATAAAGCATTAATTAAGTTCCTTTCCGAGCAAGGCGTTCGTCAGCTTTTGCAAAAAACGGAGAACTATTACATGCAAGATAACAACCGCGAAATGCCGAAGGTGGACGTGGAGTTGTATTTTGTAATTGACGAAAAACACAACACGATCGAACTTACCGATAAAGGAATTGATCTCTTATCCGGAAGTATCGAAGATCCGAACTTCTTTATTCTTCCTGACTTGTCTATCGAGCTGAATGAAGTAGAGAAGAATATCACGGACGACCAAGAGCGTTTGATCAAGAAAGAAGAAATCATCCGCGACTATAATATCAAGTCGGAACGTGTACACTCCATGCAACAGTTATTGAAAGCATACTGTTTGTTTGAGCGTGATGATGAATACATTGTTGCTGACGGCAAGGTTAAAATTGTTGACGAGCAAACAGGTCGTGTATTGGAAGGTCGTCGTTATTCCGACGGGTTACACCAGGCTATTGAAGCGAAAGAAAATGTGAAGATTGAAGCAGCGACACAAACGTATGCGACGATCACTTTGCAGAATTACTTCCGCATGTACCACAAGTTAGCCGGTATGACCGGTACCGCGGAGACTGAAGCACAGGAATTCTGGAGTATTTATAAACTGGATGTCGTAACGATTCCAACCAATCGCAACATTCAGCGTAAAGACATGGAAGATTTGGTTTTCAAAACCAAACGTGAAAAATACAATGCAGTAATTGATGAAATTGTAAAGTGTGTTGATCAGGGACGTCCTGTTCTTGTGGGTACAACATCCGTTGAAATTTCTGAGTTACTCAGCCGAATGTTGAAGTTGCGCAATATTAAGCACAACGTACTTAACGCGAAGTTGCACCAGAAAGAAGCGGACATTGTAGCGGAAGCAGGTAAAGCAGGAACAGTAACCATTGCTACCAACATGGCAGGTCGTGGTACGGATATTAAGTTAGGGCCCGGAGTTAAAGAAGCGGGTGGTTTGGCTATTATCGGTACCGAACGTCACGATTCGCGTCGTGTGGATCGTCAGTTGCGCGGTCGTGCAGGTCGTCAGGGAGATCCGGGATCTTCTCAGTTCTTCGTTTCTCTTGAAGATGACTTGATGCGTCTATTCGGTTCTGAACGTATTGCTAAACTGATGGACCGCATGGGTCTTAAAGAAGGCGAAGTTATTCAGCACCGCATGATCACGAATTCCATTGAACGTGCGCAACGTAAAGTAGAAGAAAACAACTTCGGTACTCGTAAGCGATTAATCGAGTATGATGACGTGATGAACGCGCAGCGTGAAGTAATTTACAAGCGTCGTCGCCATGCATTGTATGGAGAGCGTTTGCAGATCGACATCTCGAATATGATCAATGATGTTGCGGATCAGATCGCAGCAGCAAAAGATGCGGGAGATTTTGACCAATACCGTCTGGAATTAATTCGCGTGTTCGGTATTGATTCACCGGTATCGTTAGATGAGTTTAACAGTCTGCGCACAGAGGTGCTGATTGAAAAAACTGCTGATGCTGCATTGCACCATTATCAGGAAAAAGGCGAGCGCATGGCTGCCATGTCCTTCCCGATTATCAAGAATGTGTACGAAACACAATCCGGAACATACGAGAACATTGTTACTCCGGTGAGTGATGGCATTAAAACATTGCAGGTTGTAGCAAATCTTAAGCGCGCTTACGAAACCGGCGGACGCGAGTTAATGCTCAACATGGAGAAAGGAACTATCCTTGCCATGATCGATGATGCGTGGAAAGAGCATTTGCGTGAGATGGATGATTTGAAGACCAACGTACAAAACGCGGTTTACGAACAGAAAGATCCGTTGTTGATTTATAAGTTTGAATCGTTCGAGTTGTTCAAACTTATGGTGAGTGAAACGAATCGTGAGATTATCTCATTCCTCATGAAAGCGCAGTTACCTTCCGGTGGAAACATGGAAGAAGCTGCGATTCAGGAAGAACGTCGTAAAACGCAACAGGCTCAGCCGAAATTGCAGACTACGCGTGAAGAAGTTTCTGCACCACAGCAACAGCAAGGTCCACCACAAGCAGCACAAGAGCCGCGTAAGGTTGAAACCGTTGTTCGTCAGGATCCGAAAATCGGGCGTAACGATCCTTGCCCATGCGGTTCAGGAAAGAAATACAAGAACTGTCACGGTCAGTAATTTCTCGTCATGAATAATCCGCAATGGAATGAACTTACGGACCAATTAAAGTCCATCATTGCCAAAACGGAATTAGTACATGCAATTAAATGGGGCGGCGATGTGTACACGATAGACAATAAAAATATCGTAGGTGTCGCTGCATTTAAATCGCATGTAGCCTTGTGGTTTTTCAACGGTGCATTTCTCGATGATCCGTATAACGTTTTAATCAATGCCTCGGAAGGTAAGACCAAAGCCTTGCGGCAATGGCGTTTCACGGCAAATGATAAAGTCAACGAAAAACGCGTGTTGGAATATTTGCGTGCTGCTATTGCGAACGAAAAAAAGGGCATTAAACTGAAGCCCGAGAAAAAATCCACTCCCGAGCTCCCTGAAATTTTACTGAGCGCGTTAAAGAAGCATAGATTATTGAAAACCTTCAATGCTTTATCTCCATTTAAGCAGCGAGAGTTTATCGAACATATCGTTGCGGCAAAAAGAGCTGCAACACAACAAGAGCGTGTCGATAAGGCAATACTACTCATTGCCGAAGGAATTGGTCTTAATGACAAATACCGCAAATAATCGTGATGCTGACTACCGAAGAGCTGATCGTATTTCTGCTGCTGGCATTAGTAGCAGAAATTATAGGCACGATTGGAGGTTTTGGGTCATCGCTCTTCTTTGTTCCGATTGCTGCATACTTTTTCGATTTTAAAACAGCGTTAGGAATAACCGGCATTTTTCATGTTGCAAGTAATGTTTCCAAGATTGCATTATTCCGCCAGGGTGTTCAGAAAGATCTGGTCATTAAAATCGGAATTCCCGCAATAGTGTTGGTCATGCTCGGCGCATGGTTGACGCAGCATTTAGAATCCGATTTTTTGCAACTGGCATTACACGTAGTTCTGATTAGTGTGAGTTTGTTCCTGTTAATTTTTCAGCAGATCAAACTCCAACCCAATACGGCCAATGCCGTTGGAGGCGGCATCGTTTCAGGTTTTCTTGCAGGATTAACCGGAACGGGCGGAGCAATACGAGGCTTAACATTAGCGGCATTCCGACTTCCAAAGGAAACATTTATTGCAACTTCTGCACTTATCGATTTCGGTGTTGACTTCAGCAGAAGTGTTGTGTACTACAATCAAGGATACGTTACACGCGAAGTATGGATATTGATAGCACCGCTTCTCGTCATCAGCTTTGTCGGATCTTGGATCGGCAAGCGCGTATTGCGGTTAATTTCGGAAAGTGTATTTCAGAAAATCGTTCTCCTACTAATTTTAATTATCGGCCTTTACGGAGTAATTAGTAATTTGATATAAAGTATCCCATCATGAAAAGTTCTATCATTTTCACAAGCATTGTCGCGTTAACACTTCTTGCCTGCAATTCTCCGGAAGAACGTTCCGGAACCAAAGAAGTTGTCCCAGCAGTACCACAACCGAACGAAAATGCTTCACCGGCAATTAAATCGTACAAGGATGGATACACGTTGAAAGATCTCGGCCTTGATGTAACACTTGCTGTAACACCGGCAGGAGACAGTTTAGATTTTCGTATTGTCATCATTGATGAACAAACATCCAATACTGACACCATTATGGGCATAGCAGTAGACGCTACTCCCGGAGCAGACAGTGAATTGGATGAAGATGAAACAGGCACCATGTTTCCGACAGAAGAATATTCCTTTAATAATAACGGTTGCGAAATGTATATCCGCATATCATCGGATGCTTCCATTCATCGTGCGAAGATTAATGTGATTGCTTGCTCCGCGCATCCTTCGCTCACTAAAATTTCCGGCATTCTTTTAAAATAATTTCATGAACGCAATAAAAACAGAATTAAAATGGGCATTGCTGTTTACGGCAATGATGCTGCTATGGATGACCGGAGAACGTTTATTCGGTTTACACGATGTTCATTTGGATAAGCACGCTATCGTTACCAATTTTGTGGCGGTGCCTGCAATTACGATGTATGTATTCGCATTGCGCGCTAAACGCAAAACAATGCCCGAAGAAAAAATGACCTACCTCCAAGGTTTAAAAAGTGGCGCATTGTTATCTTTATTTGTAGCAGCATTAACTCCGGTTACCCAGTACATTTCCCTGACATTGATCTCACCGTATTACTTTGAAAATGTCATCAACTATTCTGTCGCATTAGAGATGATGGATGAAGCGTCAGCACGGGAATATTTTAATTTATCCAATTATATTATTCAAGGTTCGATTGGTGCATTAATCATGGGATTAATTACCACCGCTATAGTCGCAGTTTTTACACGCCGTTAAACTAGTTCCGACACATGAGCAACAACAATGTTTCACCAAACGAAAAATGGAGCACATTATCGGGCTTAGCTCCGAAGATCTTGTTTGCACTGGTTGTCATGTACCTCGGTCGTTCTGTTCTGATTCCGTTATGCTTTTCGGCACTACTCGCATTTATTCTATATCCGATTTGTAAGTGGTTAGAAGTTCGAAAAATTCCGAGAGGTATAGCCATTGTGCTCGCTCTGCTGCTAATTACCGGCATTGTTGGAAGTGTTGTTTTATTGCTAATTACCCAAATTGCTGAGTTCGCATCGGAATGGCAATTATTAAAGGAAAAACTATTATTCACGGCAAATGATTTAGGAAACTGGATTGGAGTACGCTTCCACTTAGACTATCAGGAACAAGCAGACATTATTCGTTCGTTTATAGAAAGTTCAGGAAATCAGGCTATACCAATTTTAAAAACGACAGCGAATTCGTTTACAGAATTGTTATTCTTTCTGATCATGATTCCTTTAATTACCGCGTTAATCCTTTACAATCGCGGCCTACTAAGTAATGCGGTGTACGCTTGGTTTCCTCAAGGACAAAGAAATACGATACATCAAATTTTATTGGAAAGCGTTACGGCCTACTATCGGTTCGTAAGAGGAATGTTGTTGGTGTACCTTGCAGTTGGAACACTTAATTCAATCGGATTATACTTTATCGGGCTTCCGAATCCAATATTATTTGGATTTATCGCGGCGATACTCACCTTCATTCCTTATGTCGGTATCATGATTGCATCATTACTGCCGATTACAATTGCATGGGTGAATTACAACTCTATTTGGTATCCGACGGCGGTTATTGCTGTATTTGCGGTAGTACAAGTCTTGGAAGCGTATTTGATTTTTCCGTTTGCAGTGGGCAATCAAATTAAAATCAACTCTCTTGTTGTTATCGTTGCGATTCTGATCGGTGGATTAGTGTGGGGTGCTGCCGGTATGATTTTGTTCATCCCGCTCATCTCCATATTTAAATTAATCGCGGACCGCACTGAGCAATTGCGCCCTGTTTCCATTTTACTGGGAACATATAAAACGGGACATGATATCATTTCCCGTTCAAGCTGATATTCATATCCGAAAGTCTGCAGGGTGTTCGTTTAACCTCTGCTTCCCGTTGTATCAACAGGTGGCTTCGGCGTCCAACATCCTTCAAACTTAAATGCGAGCTTGCCGTAATAATCGGTGCTGTAAAAACCAACACGATCTAATGTTGCGTCAATCTCAGATTGATCAATGCCTTCTATTTCACGCAAATTTAAAATGTACAACCAGTCACCTTTTTTGCAAATAGAACAACCTACCAGTTTATAGTTGATCTCCAATACATCCAGTAAGAATTCCTGTGTCTTTAAATCAGGAACGACACACAAGGGGCTCATCACTTGAATGTAATATTTTCCCGAACCTGCATTCCATTCGAAAACGTCAACCCATATTGTGGCATCTTTCAATTTATACGACCACTGTCCGGGCTTTTCCCCACGGCATAATGCGGGATCAACTTTTAAGCCTTCAATGCTCTTTTCTACCATTTGATAAACTTCCTGATGTGTCATGTGTTTAGTTATTGTAGTGATAACGATTTGAATATGGAACTAAATTAAAACGCGATTCACTACATCGCAACAGAATTCTTAAAAAATGCGAATATAGAAGCCTGTAAAGGGCTGTTTTGCAGGAATACCGTAAATTCGCCAATGATTGTTTCTACACGTATTTTTATTCTACCTATAGTCGCACTCCTGTTTAGCTGTGGCAACGAAAGTGATCCGAAAGCTCAGAAACAAAACGGTCCGCTTCAGGGAATTGAAGGCTACATTGTAAAGACACAACCGCTCAATGCAGGTTTCGACGTTAACGGCACGGTATTACCTAACGAAGAAACTACATTAATGAGCGAAATATCCGGACGTGTGGTATCGATTCATTTCAACGAAGGAGCATCCGTCCAACAAGGAATGTTGCTCGTTAAATTATTTGACGGCGATTTACAAGCACAACTGAATAAATTAAAAGCACAACTTGCCAATGCTGAAATTCAAATACAGCGTCAAAGCGAATTAGTAAAAGTAAACGGCATCAGTCAACAAGATTATGATGCGGTTGTGCTACAGCGTGATGTATTGAAAGCTGATATCGCAATGACGGAAGCGCAAATCAGCAAAACAGAAATTCGCGCACCGTATAGCGGGACATTAGGTTTACGCCGTGTCAGTCCGGGAATGATGGTTGCTCCGAATACTGCAATAGTTACGATCCGAGATACACGTTCCATGAAACTCGATTTCGCTGTACCTGAAAATATGGGTGCTTCTATTCAACGCGGAGATACCGTGAACTTTACTGTTCATCCCTATCCCGAAAAATTCAAGGCAGTAGTGTATGCAACGGAACAATCCGTAGATGCGGGCAATTTGAATATTCAAATTCGGGCACAGATTACTGAAGCAAAAACACAGCTGCTGGCCGGATCATCTGCTCAGGTAACACTCGGTAAAATTTCAGGCAACAGTTTGGCTATTCCAACCAAAGCTGTTGTTCCCATGGCTCGTACTAAAACAGCGATTGTGGTACGCGACGGCAAAGCAACAAGTGTTGACATTACAACAGGCTTTAGAACTGCAGAGTACATTGAAGTATTGAGCGGACTTTCGGCGGGTGACACCGTAATTACAACAGGATTGCAATTTGTGCGTCCGGGAGTTGCGGTTAAATTGAAAAGCGTAGAATAAAAATGAACATTTCCGAGATATCGCTTAAACGTCCCGTAGGTGCAATTGTGTTGAGTATTCTCATCATGATTTTTGGCGCTGCGGGTTATACGTTTCTTGGTGTTCGCGAATATCCTGCCATTGATCCGCCTACCATAAGCGTGCGTACTACATATACCGGCGCTAATGCGGAGATTGTAGAATCGCAAATAACAGAACCTTTAGAAAAAGCAATTAACGGAATTGACGGAATCAAATCTATCAGCGGGGCTTCGCAATTAGGTTCCAGCAACATTACTGTTGAATTTGAATTGGGCGCAGATCTGGAGCGTGCAGCAAACGACGTTCGAGATAAAGTATCACAAGCAATTAAAAATTTACCTCAGGATATTGATGCGCCTCCTACAGTTACATAATCAGACGCCAACAACGATCCGATTTTGTTTATGCCGATTCAAAGTTCAAAAATGAACGATATTGAACTGAGTGATTACGCCGAAAATATATTGCAGGAAAAATTGCAAACTATTCCGGGTGTGAGTGAAGTACGCATATTCGGACAGAAACGAAAAGCCATGCGATTGTGGTTAAACCCCTTGCAACTCGCAGCACGAAAACTTACAGCGCAAGATGTGTTTGCTGCATTAAACGCAGAGAACATTGAATTACCCGCCGGAAAAATTTACGGTAACGAAACGGAACTGACGGTTAAAACGTACGGTCGACTTACAACAGAAGAAGACTTTAACAATTTAATCCTCAAGCAGGATGAATCGGGCATTACGCGTTTACGCGATGTAGGTGAAGCGGTGCTTGGTCCTGAAAATCTCGAAACACGATCACGTTTGTACAACTCAGTTGCCGTATCACTTGCGATTATTCCGCAACCCGGCGCCAACTATATTGATATTGCTGATGAGTTCTACCGTCGCTATGCTGACATTCAGAAAAATCTTCCGGAAGGAATGACCATTAATGTTGGTATTGACAAATCAAAATTCGTGCGTCAATCCATACTCGAAGTTCAGGAGACATTGCTCATTGCTGTTATTCTGGTTGTTCTTATCATTTACCTGTTTTTCCGCGACTGGTCAATTGCATTGCGTCCTCTTGTAGATATTCCGGTATCACTCATCGGAACATTCTTTATCATGTACCTATTTGATTTTTCCATTAATGTATTGACGTTATTGGGAATTGTATTAGCCACAGGTCTTGTGGTGGATGACGGCATTGTTGTAACAGAAAATATCTACAAGCGAATTGAGCAAGGCATGAACAAAATGCAAGCGGCGGTAGAAGGAACGAAAGAAATTTTCTTCGCGGTTATTTCTACGAGTCTGACGCTGGCTGTGGTATTTATTCCGGTAATTTTTCTGGAAGGATTTACGGGTCGTTTGTTTCGCGAATTTGGAATTGTAGTTGCATCGGCCGTGCTTATTTCAGCGTTGGTTTCGTTAACGTTGACTCCCGTATTAAACGTATTGCTTGGTCGTAAAGTACATAAGAAGACACGTTTCTATGAAGCAACAGAACCGTTTTTCAGGAAAATGGAAAGCGGCTACGAACGTTGGTTGAAATCATTCATGAAACGCAAATGGATTGCATTAACGATTATTGGTGCGTGTTTAATTTTAATTTACACGTTGAATTCTACCATCAAGCGGGAACTTGCACCATTGGAAGATCGTAGTGTAGTGCGCATGCCCGTTACAGCTCCTGAAGGAACTTCATTCGATGCGATGGACGATATCATTTATAACATTTCGCAAAATGTTATTGACAGTGTTCCTGAAGCGCGTATGATTTTCAGCTTAACGGCAGCAGGAGGAGGAAATCAAGCCATCAATTCAGGATTGGTCATTGTACGTTTGAGTGATCCTGCCGACCGTGATTTTACGCAACAGGAAATTGCGGATAAACTAACCAAACTTTCAAAAAATTATCCTGAAGTAAAAATCTTTGTATCTCAGGAACAAACGATTTCTACTTCACTGGCGAACAGTTCTGCACAGCCGGTACAATTGGTAATTCAGAATTTAGAGTTCAACAAACTGAAAGCGACTATTCCGAAAATCATGGAAGCGGTGCGTAAAGAACCAACGTTCGCCAATAGTGATGTGAACTTAAAATTCAATCGTCCGGAGCTGGAAGTCTATATTGATCGCCTCAAAGCTGCGAATATGGGCGTTTCTGTTGCGGACATTGCCTCTACACTGCAACTGTTTTTTAGCGGACGACGCTTCGGCTATTTCCAGATTGACGGAAAACAATATCAGGTTATCGGACAGGCGGAATTTCCTGATCGCGACAATCCATCTGATTTGCTGCGCATGTATGTACGTTCCCGCACAGGAGAAATGATTCAGCTATCGAATTTGATTACTATTTCGGAAAACAGCGCGCCGCCTTCTTTGTACCACTACAACCGATACAAGTCAGCCACGATATCTGCATCATTAGCGGAAGGCAAAACATTAGGCGATGGAATTGCAGCTATGAATAAGATTAGTGAAGACCTGTTAGATGACTCCTTCCGTAAAGAATACACCGGAGCATCACGCGATTTCACGGAGAGTTCCTCTAACACGGCGTTCGCGTTTGTATTGGCAATGATTTTAATATATCTGATTCTTGCTGCGCAGTTCGAAAGCTTCCGGGATCCGTTCATCATTATGTTAACCGTTCCATTAGCCATCGCGGGTGCTTATTTATCGTTGTGGTTATTCGATCAAACATTGAACATCTTTTCTCAAATCGGTTTAATCATGCTGATCGGTTTAGTAACCAAAAACGGAATTCTGATTGTAGAATTTGCGA
Organism: uncultured Flavobacteriales bacterium; assembly: GCA_937974275.1. Taxonomy (GTDB): domain Bacteria; phylum Bacteroidota; class Bacteroidia; order Palsa-965; family Palsa-965. The sequence goes on along the minus strand of CALJIF010000133.1, from coordinate 28,072 downwards.
ATCAACTTCGGGAGCAAGGCATGAACAAACTCGAAGCGGTTCACGCGGCTGCGGTAGCACGATTACGCCCGATTCTGATGACAACATTAGCAACTGTACTTGGTGCGTTACCCATTGCAATGGCACTTGGAGCAGGTGCACAAAGTCGCGTTCCTTTGGGTATTGTAATTACCGGCGGATTAACATTCTCGCTCTTCCTGACCTTATTTATCATTCCCGTGATGTATTGGTTACTTGCATCATCAAAAGAATCGAACAAGCATGAATAAGATTGCCCCAATAACGATCGGACTTCTTTGCTGCATGATTTTTTCACTGCGTGCACAAACTGCTCTAACAGCCGGACAAGCAGTAGAAGTTGCATTGAAGAATAATTACGATGTGCTCATCGCAAAAAACAATTACGCAGCCGATTCCATCAATGATGATCCCGGCAATGCAGGCATGTTGCCGTTTATCAACTTCAATGCGGGATACGGTATTAATCAGAATAATATCAATCAGAAGTTCGTTAACGGCAATGAAATTCGTTCCAACAATGCAGGAGGAACATCGCTCAACGCGGGTGTTGCATTAAACTGGACGCTTTTCGACGGAACGAAAATGTTCATCACCAAAAACAAACTGGAAACTATTCGTCAACAAGGCGAGCTGGAATTTAAATCACAAATATTGCAGACCACAACTGCTGTTCTTCAAAGTTATTATGGAGTAGTGTATCTGGAGCAGTTGAAAAATGCCACGAACCGCATCATTGCGTATAACGAAGATCGTATTGTTATTACCACAGCGCGTGTAAAAGCGGGCACATTGCCTAAAACAGATTTGTTGCAGGCGCAAATAGAACTAAACACATTGCGTCAATCGCAACTGGAATTGGATTACCAATTACTGATTGCAAAACAATCGTTAAATGCCTTGATGGGCAGAGATGTCAATACCACATTTCAAGCTGAAGACACATTCATCCTGAATCCATTAACTGATCGGAAACAATTGGAAGATGCGATGTACAATTCCAATCCCGGGTTGTTGAGTTTAAAGACTCAGTTTAAAATCTCTGAATATTCCTGGAGAGAAGCACGTGCATCGTATTCTCCACGTATCGATGCAAATGCAGGATACAATTATACACGTAATCAAAATACAGCAGGATTTTCCTTATTTAATCAGGCGTACGGATGGAATGCCGGTATTACGTTGGCGCTACCCATTTACAACGCCGGACAACTAAAACGCGAAACACAACTTGCTGCGTTAAACATGTTATCTGCTGATGCACAATTTCAGCAAGCACGATTAAATGCTTCGTTGATTTTTCATCAGGCATTGAATACCTACGACACCAAAATTGCAGTGCTTAATCTGGAGAAAGAAAGCAATCTTCTGGCAAAAGAAAACATGGAATTGTCACTGGCGCGATTGAAACAAGGTCAGACACAAGGATTGGAAGTTGCTTCCGCGCAAGTACTTTTCACTAATTCCACCATCAAACTATACAATTTGTACTACGAAGCAAAAGTGGCTGAAATTAACGTGTACGGGCAGGCTGCAGCGTTGAAGTATTAAATCAGTCCGCGTGCTTTTAACTCGAGGTATTTATTGATCGTGTTTACCGTCAAATTTTCAGGAGCGGTATAAACAGCATGAATGCCGCTTTTTTCGAGTTCCTTAACAATCAGTTTTTTCTCGTAGGTAAATTTCTCGGCAATGGTTTGATAATAGATTTCCTGCACCGTATTGGGTTTGGTGTCGAGGAAATTTCTCAGCTCCGTATTTTCAAAAAACACCACTACCAACAAATGATCTTTTGCAATACGACGCAGATACGTCATTTGTCGCTGTGCAGAAGAAAGTGTTTCGAAATTGGTATATAAAATGACTAACGAACGCTGACTAACAGTGCGTTTCAGTGTAGCATACAATCGTCCGTAATCCGATTCCAGGAAACCTGTTTTCGCCGAGTACAACAATTCCATGATGTTATACATCTGCATCCCTTTTCTATCAGCAGGCAATGCGGCATGAATGCGATTGGAGAAGGTAATCAGTCCGGCTTTGTCGTACTTCAACATCGCGATATTCGAAATCACCAAAGAAGCATTAATCGCATAATCCAACAACGTCATGCCTTCAAACGGCATCTTCATGTTTCGACCCATGTCGATCACATTGTACACTTGCTGTGACTTTTCGTCCTGATACGTATTCACCATCAAGCGACCGCGTCGTGCTGTTGCCTTCCAGTTTACCGTGCGCGGATCATCACCTGAAACGTAATCTTTAATTTGATCGAATTCCATATTATGACCCAGACGACGAATTTTCTTAATGCCGACCTCCGTTAAGCGATGCGAGATGGCCAGCAATTCGAAACGTCGCATTTGTATGTACGACGGATAAACCGGCACCTCATGATCATGACCGAACTGATAACGTCGACGCAACATACCAAGCATGGTAGCCACAAAAACATTCACCGCTCCAAATACATATTGTCCGCGTTTTACGGGTCGTACCTGATACGTCAATTTCTTTGAAGCAAACGGATTTAAGTACGCGTAAAATTTCAAATCACGCGCTTGAAACTGAACAGGCAATTCGTCAACAACGGTAACAAATACCGGATACGGATACTTGTTCTCTAACGTAATTTCAATCGGATTCAAATCACCGTTCGACAATTTATCCAATGTTCCGCGAACGGCATGAAATCCTTTCGGGCGAATCCACAGCAGCACAATATCTACACCAATTAAAATAGGTATTGCAGTTGCACCGATTACGGCTATCGGATAAAGTCCGGGAAGAAAATACGCGACAATACACAACACCAAAAGCGCTGCCACCGCGATATAAAAACGCGTTGCGAAGTAAAACGATTTGATGAAGCGTATTAAAAACATTATCTCGGAATTTCTACCATTTGCAAAATCTGCATAATGATATCGCGTGATGTTTGACCTTCCATTTCTTTCTCCGGTGTCAACATGACACGGTGTTGTAAAACAGGAATTGCCACTTCGCGTATATCATCGGGAGTTACGAAATCGCGTCCGCGCATAGCGGCAATAGCTTTCGCGGTTGTTAAGATAGCCAGTGATGCACGTGGTGACGCACCCAAATACAAGGCACTGTTGTTACGCGTCATGTTTACGATTTGTGCGATGTAATGCAACAAGTTCGGCTCAACATATAAACTGTACACTTTCTCGCGATAGGTTTTTAATTGCTCCGCACTAATGACAGGACGAATGTGATCCAGATTCATGCTGTTCTTGCGAGCGTGGAAGTCGGCAAGAATTTTTGTTTCCTGATGCAAATCCGGATAGTCCACCTGGATTTTAAAAATGAATCGATCCAATTGTGCTTCCGGCAAACGATACGTTCCCTCCTGCTCCACCGGATTTTGTGTAGCCACTACCATAAACGGCACGTCGAGTTTGTAAGTAATACCATCCACCGTTGCCTGACGTTCTTCCATCGACTCAAATAACGCAGATTGTGTTTTCGCCGGAGCGCGGTTGATCTCGTCGATCAGTACGATGTTCGCGAAAATTGGTCCACGCTTAAACTCAAACTCATTTGTTTTAAGGTTGTACACGCTGGTACCAATTACATCCGAAGGCATCAGATCGGGTGTAAACTGTACACGTGAAAATTTCACACTGATGGTCTTCGCCAACAACTTCGCCGTTAATGTTTTTGCAACACCGGGAACGCCTTCTATCAGTACGTGTCCGTCTGCTAATAACGCAGCGATTAATAAATCTACTACGCGCTCCTGTCCGACAATGATCTTTCCGATTTCGGCGCGAATGTCACCGACAGCTTGCTGAAGATCGTCCAACTGGACACGATTAGAAAAATTCAAAGAGTCTGACATGGTATTGGTATTGAAGGTTAACGTTTACTTTTTTGATTGAATTCCCAAATGGCACGCTCCAGATTTTTCAAATCTGCTTCCGATGCGCGTGCATTCTCTTTTAAATAATTTATAGCCCGAAACAGCTTATCCACTTCGCTTTTCGGAACGCCACTTAAATTAGAAATACGCTCCACAAACGTATTGTCAATGACATTCGTTTGCACATAAAATCTACTTCTAACCGATTCCAGAAAATAGGTAATCTTTTTCTGAATGATCAGGTGATGATTGTTTTGACGATAATACAACGCTCCAATTTGCTCCACAAAATCCAATGTCGCATTGTTCAATGGCTTTATCACGGGAACCGGCCGCTGCATACGCTTTCCGCCAAACAACAATACCAGTCCGCCGAAAATAATTGCAATAAAATAGGCCAGCTTCAATGCAGGTTCCGAGAGCATGTATCGGCGCGAATCATTATGAATCACGTATCCGTCTTTGTAATACTCATCAAACCACAATTCCATCGGTGGCAGATAGCGTAAGGCATTCACGGCATATTTACCGGAACGTTCTTCACTCAAATAATAATTGGTAAACGCTTCAGGCAATTTATGCAGTAAAAAATGTCCGTTACCGAATTGTACTTTGATGTAGTTCGGTCGCATGTGTCCGTCAACACCTAACACCAGCGTGCGTGTGGTATCAAAATCATAAAACGATCGGCTTTGTCGCGCTTTATGAAATATAGCGAACGAGTCCAAACGAAACTTCGGATGCACCAGATTAGCTTGTGGCGTATAATAATCTCCCGCTACAACACCTTCCAATGTCAATGCGGAATCCATATCAATATTGTCATACGTGAAATCGTGATCCTTTACACCTAACGTATCCGATAGCATTCCGAATTCATGCGCCGAAATAAATGCCACATTGCCTTGCTCCACAAAATGACATAACGCAACAACATCTAATGCGGAAGGTTTAAACTCGCTATTGATAAATACGTAGGCTGTATTATCAACGTTGCGGAATAAACTTTCTGTCATACCCATCGCAATCATGGTACTGTCATCCATGCCGAATGCACCATTCTGACTATTTCGCATTTGCCTGTAAATCGTCTGACTCACCGTGGTCACGTCATTACGAGTGATTTTCGGAACAATAGTTCTTGTGATGTAACAACCGAATGGAATTTTAGAACGACCAGAATAATCCGTTGACCAATCAATATGCTGTGCAGCCTGCTTCTCCGAATACTTGTAAAGTACCGTGAAGGCAATGCCCAGCAAAATCAGATATGGCCACGCTCTGCGCATTTACTTTTTGGCGATTTGATTTAACATCAACTTAAATTCTTCTTCCGCATTTCCGTATTGCGAACGATCCGGCACAAACTCACCGTACCACACATAATCGTATAACAAACTCAATTTCCCGAATCGCTGTGCATACGGAGTAGATCGCACTTCACGTTCGTAATCCAAATTGGTTTTGTCGGTACGCCAGTGTATCAATTCTTTCTCCGACATTTCCTTTAACATGCGCAAGTACCACAAACGCACCGCCAGACGATAATCACCTCGTGCCTGTGCATCGGCAATTTGCTGCTCGTAATTGATCGCGTAAATATCAACGTCTTCCAAAGTAGCATCCGTTACTTCTTCCTTCGCGCGACTCTTTCCTTTGAATATTCCGCTCACACCGGACTTCGTCGCTTGCAATATGGCCCACACCAAAACAATCACCAGAATGATGATGAACAAATTTTGCCAATTGAACGGTGAATCGAAATTCGGTTTGTCAAAACTGGGAGGGTCAAATGTGCGGTCCCACAGTGCACTCCACAAACGGTCGAAAACCGTTTCATCCATTTTCTTCTTTTCCTTATCACGTCCGTAACGATACGCTTCATCTTCGTAATACGGTTTCGCAATGTCCGCAGTGTCGGTTCGTTTAGGATCAATAGTATCGTACTGCACAGGAGGACGACGCGTTTCATCCGGCGCCTGTTGCACAACTTGTCCAAACGACGTGGCAGCCCACATCATTCCGATCAGCAAAAGCTTAATATGTAAGTTCCACACCGTCATCGTCTGCTTTTGTTCCAATCTTATCAATAAGTTCTTTTGTCCCTCTGCCTTCCTGCTTTTCGCGTAAACTATAAAAATGTAATCCGACAGCTAAACAAAAAATGCTGTTCACCATCGTCTTGGCAAATTCAGCAACAGAGGTCAAAATAGTTTCTATCAATTTCCAATCTGTTTTTGATGCATACATATCCAGGCTGTACATCTTCGCCACATACGTCATGATTTCGGCAGGAATGGAAATTACTTTGCCCAACGCATACAACAGCAACCACATGATAAAAAACACTGCCCAGGTTTGCCACCAGCTTCCACTGATTAATCCGGCAGCATAACCGAAATGTTTCATCGGATTTTTTCCGCCATTCTCGACGCGTGCATTAAACGTTGAAAAGATGATATACCAAAACGGAAAGCGCACTAATACATATCCCAATCCGATTAAACCGATTAACGTAATTCCCATTACAATACTCTCGCGCGAAATAGCATAAATGAATCCCGCAATAGCAACACCAATGATTGTACACAGCAACAATAGAAACAACCACGTAATTCCGTTGGAGGCAAACGACTTCACAATGGAAACGCTGACATCATGTGTATCAAACTTACCCGGACCTTTCAGTTGATATTGTTTAATGATATGACTCACGACCAATGCAATGATGAGTCCGTTGATGAGCCAGCGAAACTGACCTACCAATGCGTTAATTGCAATCCATGATCCGAATCGATCGAAGCTGGGAAATATATCATCGCCGGAAAATAAATTGATCTGATAGTAACTTTCCATGGTGCACGTCACCAATACGAAAGGTCCTGCCAACAACAACAAACTCAAAAAGTAGGTCGAAAAATTCTCGCGCAGAAAACGACGCGTATCGCTAAACACTGCACCGAACGAGCGCACCTTATCCAGTCGTATCGGAAATTGTCTAACGCTCATACGTACCTTGTATTTGATCCGACTTACGTGCAATACTCAAATCCTCTTCTTCAATGCGATCATTCCACAACAAGGCGAGCACAATCATTACCAAACCGGACATCACCAGTAATCCGAAAAAGATGTAGGTTGTACTGTCCGAACGAATTCCCGTCACCAATTGCATTACGAATGAAAGCAACGGCAGGAAGATTAACACAAATCCGGAGATCACCATAAATACTGTACGCGGATTAAGTTGTGCAAACAAATCACGAGGCGATAATTTCTTTTCCCGGGAACGATTGATGATAAACAATATAGGTGCGGAAACAGGAAGCGTAACAAGCCATAATACAAAAGCAATTCGACTACTCATGCCCGCTGTGTTTTTCTTTTGTTTGTAGAATAACATCTGCGGATAAAAAACAAAATACCACAATACAAAAACAGCAGAGCCCGCAATGATGGCTATTCTTCCGACATCCGGCATTTGTGTATAACGCGTTATGAATCCTTCGAAGAAAGCGGCCAAAAAGAAAAACGGAATAAGCGCCAATCCTATTTTTAATGCTTCACGCGCACCGCGACCAAAGGCAACACTTCTCGGCCATGCACCCGGAAACCAAATCGAATTTCCCATCGCGATTCCTGCCGCACCGGCAACAATGATGCACCATATTTCAATAACACCATGAATCCATACGGTGAGTGTTGCTTCGCGTAAAAAACCATTCTCGCCTAAAAAATACATGAAGCATCCCAACATTACACCGTTACGAAACATCATGAATCCCACGCCCATCCAATGAAAAACGCCCACCATGATACACATTAATGCAACCATGGTATTGTTTAATGCAATGCGAAAAAACATCGCGAATTGATTTTCACTCTTGTACACGCCCATCGGATCGCCGTTGGCCATATTATCCAATGTGCTGTCCACATAATAATCGCCTAAGATGATGCGCACAAATTCGGAATCGTTTTGGGCAGAGATAATGCCTATCCAAACAGATACGGCGAAAATTAAAAATGCAATCATGAGGTTACCCAAATGACCGCGCATTAACAATGGAAATTCGTTTGTCCAGAATGTAATCAGTCGACTGCGACTTTCTTTTTTGTTCTTATAAATTTCCTGGTGAATACGCGCCGCGAGATCATTCAAATACCGCTCGGTGGATGATCCCGGATAAAAAGTTCGTGCCCAGGAAAGATCATCGGTAATACGAACGAATAGATCAGAAAGCACGTCAGGGTTAACTGCATCTTTGCTGTTCAGCATTTTCTCGAACTCCAACCACTTTTCGTGGTTCTTCCGCAGAAACGTGATTTCTTTCATAAGGAGCTACAAGGTAATAAAATGAATAACGCCTTAATATTTTTGCCTAAATAATGCTATCGGAGCAGTTGAGTCCGAGCGGAGATCGAACCGATATAGCATATATTCGCTACTCGCCGAAGCTCCCACAATTACTCCGGAGGAATGAAACAAAAGTCCCATGTGTCCCGTTGTAACACAACCGGCTTCGTCATTTTTCCACGTTTTCACAATATCAAATTTCTCGCCGGCATAATCATACTTCAGAAGATGACCGCAATTATCCGGGCCTCCGTAAGTGTATGCAGTATATAAATTTCCTTCCTTGTCGGGAGAAAGTGGAATACTAAGCACGGTTAATTCTTCCGGCGGTGCAACCAATTTATTGCATTGGCCCGTTTTCGGATTTACACGCATCATTTGAAAATCTTTACCGACAGTATCTTCAAAACCCTTATGATTAGACGTGTATAAGCATCCATCTCCACCCATCACCCAATGTGATGCAGGCATAGGAATTACCGGAACTTTAAGAATTTTTTCAACCTCACTTTTTCTTGAATTGTATACAACTATATGTGAAGCTGATTTCCCGTTTGACTCATTATCAGTTGCAGGAAAGTACAACATGAAATCCTTGTCAGCAATTGGTTGCTGAGGCAATAATTTAAGCGAACCTATTTTTAAAATAATGCGGTCCGCCGATTTATTGGCAATATCAAATTTAAATGGAACGAGACTGCCGTCATGTATGGCAATACCGTACATTTTACCCGCACCTCCGTTCACCATTCCGAACTGAGGATATTCCAATCCGCTTTTACCACCAAATGAATACACTAATTCAATAGTTCGTGTTACACTGTTGTAACTAAAAATGCTTCCCGATTTCTTATTGCCTCCTGCCATCTCTGTGCCGTACATACGTTCAGCGGAATAATTGGTGAAAGGTCCTGAAGGACTGAATGCATGATCATAGCCGACGAGCTGCGCAGAGTCTATTTTATTTTGCGCAAGATTATATACATACACAATCCCGCGCAGCATTTCGTTAACGACTCGTTCCCGGCCGATGATCAACACTTCTCCCTGAGGAGTTTCAGACAACCACGTATTGCCCCACAACGGCACATCAATAACCGGCAAGTTGGAGTATTTGCTGTCCGGCACAAATGACGCCATGAGCATCACAACAAAAAATGTTACTGCAAGTCGAACAGAACGAGAGATCATCATGTTTATTGAAATTAGAAAATCGATACTTTAGTACTTCTGTATTAAAGTTAAACAGAATTCTAATGGCAGATTACGCGCGTATCGTCACGTCACAAAATGTAGTTATCGATTATCCGGTAGCCAGTATTGGTGATCGTGTCCTCGCCCGTTTGATTGACGTTATCTTTTTCGCGGCGTATTTGTTTGTTGCGGTGTACTTCGTAAGTACTTGGGTAGCGAATGCAGGTAGTTGGGAAGCGCGGGAAGAAATCGTTTTGGCATTGACATTCATTGTACCCTTACCTGTGCTCACATATACCGTGTGGTGCGAAACATTACTCAACGGAAGAACATTCGGAAAATTAATTCTCGGATTAAAAGTGGTGAAGAAAGACGGTTCACCTGCAGGACTTGGCGATTTTGCCATGCGCTGGGTGACACGATTACTGGAAGCAGAATTCGGAGTATTCTCCTGGCTCGCACTTCCTGTCGCCATGATCAGTGACAGCAATCAACGTATTGGTGATATGGTTGCGGGAACAATTGTCATTAATGTAAAAGAACGTACTTCATTACGCAGTACTATTCTGGCAAGTTTGAATCCGCAATATCAAATTGTATTCCCGCAAGTGGGACAGCTGAACGATCGTGACATGAACATCATTAAAGATGTGATGATGCAAGCTGTGCAAACCGGCAACTACGGATTATTGGAACAATTGGGAAATAAAGTAAAACAAACGCTCGGCGTATTTCCGAATCCGCAACAATTACCAACGATGCAGTTCCTCAATATCGTATTAGCCGATTACGCACATTACGGTTTCGACAAAGGCAAATAAAAAAATCCCGATCATGCGATCGGGATTTTCATTACACTTTAATTTCATCTTCGTTCTTATTCAGGAAGTGATATTCCAGAAAGTGATAAGAACTGACTGATTTGATCTTTACCGACTTCTTGTACTTCCACCACCACTGCATGCGCTGCGACCAAAATCCTTTGGTGAGATATGCTGCAATGTAAGGATGCACACAAAGCGTAACACCGTTTTCGTTTTGTTCCGTAAGGATATAACGAAGGTTGTTTTCGATTTGATCCATCAACAAAATACTTGCTTGTACTTCGCCTGTTCCACCGCATGTTGGGCATTTTTCTGCAGTATCCACGCTGGTTTCAGGACGTACACGTTCGCGTGTAATTTGAATCAATCCGAATTTACTCGGAGGTAAAATGGTGTGCTTGGCACGATCCGATTTCATCTCGTCGCGCAACTTATTGAAAAGTGTTTTGCGATTCAACGGCGAATGCAAGTCGATAAAATCAACTACAATGATTCCGCCCATATCGCGCAAGCGCAACTGACGTGCAACCTCAACGGCCGCTTCCAGATTAACTTCCAGTGCGTTGGTTTCCTGATCGGATTGCGACTTGGAACGATTACCGCTGTTGACGTCGATCACGTGAAGTGCTTCCGTGTGTTCGATAATTAAGTACGCACCACTTTTCATGGTTACCGTTTTACCGAACAAGGCTTTCACCTGGCGTTCAACGCCCAGTTGATCAAACATCGCTGCACCATTCTTGTGCAGCTTTACAATCTTTTCTTTATCCGGTGCAATCGTATGCAGGTACTCGGATATTTCGCCGTACATGCGCTCATCATTTACATGAATGGCGCTGAAGGAGGCGTTCAGCATATCGCGCAAAATTGCGGATGTGCGGTTTAACTCGCCCAGCACACGCTGTGGCGGTTTGGCGGTAAGTAATGCCTGAAAACAAGTATTCCACTTGTTCACCAGGTCGTTCATGTCGGCATCCAAATCGGCAACACCTTTAGCTTCTGCAACGGTGCGCACAATCACTCCGAAGTTTTTCGGTTTGATACTGAGAATTAATCGCTTTAAGCGTTCACGTTCTTCACTGCTCTTAATTTTCTGTGACACCGAAACTTTTTCGGAGAACGGAATAAGAACAATGTAACGTCCGGCGATAGAAATCTCGGAAGTGATTCGTGGTCCTTTGGTTGAAATAGGTTCCTTCGCTACCTGGATCATTACTTGCTGATCCGACTGCAGCACTTCAGTAATTTTTCCGTCCTTATTAATATCAGGTTCGGGTTTAAAATACTGCAGTGATGCATGTTTTTGTTTTCCGGTAATGGTGTGACGCACGTATTTGTTTAACGACAATACTTGCGGACCCAAATCGAAATAATGCAGGAAGGCGTCCTTTTCATAACCGACATCAACAAACGCCGCGTTTAATCCCGGCATCACTTTACGCACCCGGCCGAGATAAATATCGCCCACAGCGAATTGCGTATCGACTTTCTCACGGTTGAGTTCGACCAGACGCTTATCGCTGAGCAACGCTATGACAATCTCGTGCCCTGAGGCATCAATGATTAGTTCGTTGTTCACGTTATAATACGGTTAAACGGCAAAAACCCAATGACCTTGCGGGTTTGGGAGATTACCAATGTTCAATAAATTAAAGTGACTCGGATGTACTTAATTACATCCGATTACACTAGCGCTTCTTCTTGTGACGATTCTTACGAAGACGCTTCTTGCGCTTGTGCGTTGCCATCTTATGACGTTTGCGTTTCTTTCCGCTTGGCATGATAGAAAATTTTAAAAAGGTTAATACTCCATTACTTTTTGCGAAGCTGCCTGATGGCATTCTCCACATCGTTTCTTACGAGAGGATCTGTTTCCTTCTGCACATACAACTCTAACTGCTGTATCGCCGCGGCGGTGTCCCCTTTCACCTGATATAATTCTGCGAGATTTAACCGAATACCATAATATTCCGGCTTCAATCGTATTGCCTTACTGTACCGTTCGATGGCTTTATCGTATTGCTGACTCTGCACTGCGAAATCAGCTAATGCCAATTGCACATTCACATGGGTCGAATCTGCAACTTCCACTTCACGCAATAGCGTAATTCCTTTCATCGGATCGCTGGTTGCTGCTACCATCACCATTCCCAGACCCACTTTCGCATCCAGATTATTCGGTTCCAATTCCAGGGCTTTGCTGTAACAACGCATAGAAGCTTCTGCCAACACATGCACGGCTTCAGGATCTTTTTCAAAACCCGCCGATGCACGGTAACGATCGCCGGCCAGCATCCAGTCGGTTCCGGAACCATTCAGCTCCGTTGCTTTCTGTTCTGCCAGTTGTGAAGCAAATGCATATTGCCCGTTGCGACCCAGGATTTTCATCAGCGAATCGTACAACAATGCTTTTTGTGCAATGGCTGTTGTTTTTTGCAATTCGGCTTGCAGCGACTTAACGGAAGCCTGCAAATCCGCAGCCATTAACTCCTTGTTGCGCGTCACCAATTGCTCCAGCGTAATGCCGTGATCATGGTGATCATCTATCTGCACTTTAGGTTGTGCAGACGGAACGGTACTTACAAAATTTAAAAGAACGATAATTACTGCCGCTCCTCCCAGCATGATCCATTTTAATCCGTTGGACGAGAGCGTCATGATCTTATTCCCCTACTTTAACATTCTTCTTCACGCGATCGACAAAAGTTTTAGCCGGCTTAAAAGAAGGAACGTTGTGAGCGGGGATGATTACTGTTGTATTTCTTGAAATGTTACGGCCTGTTTTTTCGGCGCGACGCTTTACTACGAAACTGCCGAATCCACGCAGGTAAACGTTATCACCCTTAGCCAATGACTGCTTGATTACTTTCATGAATGCCTCCACGGAAGCCTGTACGGCTACCTTTTCTACGCCTGTCTTTTCAGCGATCTCTGCTACAACTTCTGCCTTTGTCATACGTCTAAATTATTTACTGTCAATGAATTATATCCGTCGTTTCCGATTAACGGGGCTGCAAAAATACATTTTTCTGCGGTACGACCAAACTTCCGCGTAATTTTACCCCTCTATTTAACTGAATTTATGGATTTCGCGGGGCTCTTGTTAAAATGGTATCGCCTGAATATGAGGGATTTACCGTGGAGAAACACTAGGAATCCTTATTTCATCTGGTTATCCGAAGTTATCTTGCAGCAAACCCGTGTAGATCAAGGTTTACCGTATTATCTGGCATTTACCCGCACCTTTCCCGACGTAAAAAGTCTGGCGCGCGCATCCGAACAGGAAGTATTGAAGCTTTGGCAAGGGCTGGGTTATTATTCCCGGGCCCGAAATCTGCATGCCACCGCCAAAGAAGTGGCCGAAAAGTACAAGGGTAAGTTTCCGGAATCGTACGAAGGGTTGATTCAATTAAAAGGTATCGGCGATTACACGGCTTCCGCGATCAGCTCTTTTTGTTTTGATGAACCCCGAGCTGTGGTGGACGGAAATGTGTATCGGGTATTGAGTCGCATTTTCGGTATTGACACACCCATTGACAGCACAACCGGCAAAAAAGAATTTAAGGCGCTCGCCGAAGAATTGTTGCCCCAAAAACATGCGGCTGAATTCAATCAGGCCATAATGGAATTTGGCGCTACGGCATGTACGCCGAAAAAGCCTTTGTGTGCAACATGCCCGTTTGTGCAGGAATGTCACGCTTTTCGTCATAATCAGGTGAATGCCTTACCCGTAAAAGCGAAAAAGACGAAAGTGGAAGATGTACACCTGAATTATCTGGTTTATGCGAAAAATGGCACCATCACACTGGAACACCGCAGCAATGAAGGTATCTGGAAAAATCTGTACCACTTTCCGTGTGTTATTTCCGATAAAGCACTGACCGAAAAAACGCTGTCGGGCAATAAGGAATATCAAGCCTTGGTGAAAGCAAAAAATCCTCCGGAACTGATGGAATCGGTGTTGCATAAACTTTCGCACCGCAATCTGCACATTCGTTTTTTTAAGGTGGAAGGCACTTTTAATGGAAAACATCCATTTGAAAAAGTTGCCTTAAATGACCTGTCGGAATATCCCGTTCCGATCGTTATTGCCCGGTTCCTGGAAAAGCACTTTTAAATACTTCCCGATTATCATGGTTGCCTGCTTTTAATGTCAGGTCGTGTTCGTTATCTTTGGTACAAGTCGATTTATTGAAACAGTTACGTATTTAATTTATTCAGTCACATCATTATGGCAGGCGTTAACAAAGTCATTTTAATTGGAAACTTAGGTAAAGATCCGGAAGTGCGTTATTTGGAAGGTGGCATTGCAGTGGCAAATTTTCCATTGGCAACAACAGAAACGTTCCGTGATAAAAACGGCAACAAGAATGAGCAAACCGAATGGCATCAAATTGTATTGTGGAGAAAGCTGGCTGAAGTAGCCGAGAAGTATTTGCGAAAAGGACAACAAATTTACCTCGAAGGAAAAATCAGAAGCAGAAGCTGGGAAGACAATAACGGAAACAAGCGTTACACCACAGAAATTTTTGGTGATGTGGTTACGATTTTGTCACGTCCTCAAGACCAACAAAACAACCGTCCGTATCAGAACAACAACGGCACGACTCAACAGCAACAACACCAACAGGTGCAGCCTATCGATACCGGCAATGATCCTATGCATCCGGCGTCGTTTCAGCAATCTGCCGACGACTTACCATTTTAACTGATCCCGGTTTATCCGGGATTTTTTATCCGAACGAAAGATGAGAATCATAACCGCGCTTAGTTTATTGCTGGTACTCACGTTAGGTGTGCGCGCTCAGGTGTTATCGCCCGCTGTGGATTCTATTCCGATGGGCGACAATAAAAAACTCGCTGCGGATATTTACATCCCGCAAGGCTGGACAAGCGGACCGGTGATTCTGGTTCAAACGCCTTACAATCGTTTGTGGTATCGTTTAATCGGATTGCCGTTGGTAGGCACGAACATCAACAGTTCCAATTACGCTTTTGTTATTGTCGATTGGCGCGGGTTTTACGGATCGGCTTCGGCGAACTACGCAGGCGCACCCACACGCGGTGAAGACGGTTATGATGTGGTGGAATGGATTGCAGCACAATCGTGGAGCGACGGAAAAGTGGGCACCTGGGGACCTTCGGCATTAGGTCGTGTGCAATTCATGACGGCCAAAGAAAATCCTCCGCACTTAACCTGTATTTGTCCTTTAGTTGCAGGACCTCAATACAGTTATCAGGAATACTTTCCGAACGGTTGTTATCGCACCGAATATGTAGAACAGTTAGATGGATTAGGTTTTGGTATGTCCACCATTCTGTTGCAGAATCCGGTGTACAACAATTTGTGGCAGTTCATTGTGGAGCCACCGAATTTTTATCCGACACAAATACAAGTGCCCGCGTTAATGATTGGCGGTTGGTACGATCACAACATTGAAGTGATGTTGGAATTTTACAATGCGATACGAACCCAATCGCCGCTTGCCGTTCGCGACCAACACCGCTTATTGATGGGCCCGTGGGTGCATGGTGGCAATGGTTCTGCAACGGTAGGCACGGGACAACAAGGACAATTGTTTTACACCAATGCCGTGGGTTGGAACGATTCTTTAGCGTTATTGTTTTTCGATTATCATTTGCGTGCTCAAAACAACGGATGGAACAATACACCGTTTGTTCAGTATTACAATATGGGACAAAACGTGTGGACAAGTTCTCCCACCTGGCCGCCGTCAGGAATTAGTAACCTCACTTACTATTTTCAGTCGGACTCCTCATTGACCAATGCTGTACCGGCATCATCAAGCGGTTCTTTAAGTTTCAATTACGATCCTACCAATCCATCACCAACGGTTGGCGGACCTACATTGCGTGCGGATCTCGATCAAGGGCCTTACGATCAGGCGCCGGTGGTGGAATCGAGAAACGATGTGTTGCGTTTTACAACAGCGCCCTTAACGAGCAACATCAATGTTTCGGGCAATGTGGTGGTTACACTCAAAGTTTCATCCAATCGGTATGACACGGACTTTTGTGTGCGCTTGTGTGATGTGTATCCCGATGGTCGTTCCATGTTGGTCAATGATGGTGTGTATCGCATGCGTTTCAGAAACGGCTTTACGGCTAATGATACAGCAGCATTGGTTCCCAATCAGGTGTACACGATAACTATTGAACTACCTGCAACCAGTCTTACATTTTTGCAAGGACATCGCATTCGTGTAGATGTCACTTCTTCCAATTATCCGCGCTTCAATCGTAATATGAATACCAACGGACCGATGTATCCGTTTACGAATGGAGACACGTTGATTAATCCGCTGGTGGCGAACAACACGGTGTACACCAATTCCATCAACAGCAGTTCCATCACATTACCTACAGGCAGCTCCAATGTTGGCATTGAACAATCCACCGCATTAACACCAACGATCAGCATTTTCCCGAATCCTGCAGGTGATGTTACAACAGTTGTACTTCCCGAGGTATCATCGGGCATCGTGTATATTCGCGATGTGCAAGGTCGTGTGGTTCAAACACAAAATTATTCGGGCAATACTGTTCAGCTGAATACCGCTGCAATAGCGGATGGCGTTTACCTGATCGAAATAATTCAAGCACAATCGCGTTACACTTCTACATTCGTTATCCGACACTAAATGAAATTCCTCCGTATTACCGCAGTCTTATTGCCCACTTGTTTGTTATTGTCCACAGTGTTTCAATCCTGTGACGAAGAAGAAGTGTACACACCACGACCGCGCGGTTATTTTCGCATAGAGCTGCCGGAGAAAAAATATGTGTCGTATTCGGCCGAGTGTCCGTACGAATTTGAAATTCCGAGTTACGCTACCATGTATCGCAGTGCCGCGCCGAATGCAGAACCGTGCTGGCGCGACCTGAACTTCGGACCGTTCAAAGCCACGATGTACATCAGTTACAAACCGGTGCAAAGTGATAGTGCGCTGGCGAATTTTATCAATCAAAGTTGGGAACTGACGGAAGCCCACAGCAAGGTTTCTACAGGACTGCGCGATTCATTAATCATACGCGAACAAGATCGTGTGTTTGGTTCCGTGCAATTGTTAGGTGGTAATGCCGCAACACAAATGCAATTTTATTTCACCGACAGCACGAAACATTTTTTACGCGGTTCATTGTACTTCTATGCCGCACCGAATAAGGATTCTATTCAACCCGTTCTCGATTATTTGAAAAAAGATATTTACCACCTGGCATCCACATTAAAATGGAAAGATGTGCCCTTGCCTGATGAAAAACCGCGTTCAACAACAAGCACCAACCAACCATGAGAACACTTTTTACGTTTATCGCAGCAATTGCTTCACTCTGCAGTTTCGCGCAAGGCAATTATTCGCGAATTAAAATTTACGTGAGTCAGGATGCGGGCATGCAACAATTAGCTGCTGCCGGTATTGCTGTGGATCATGGAGAATACCGACGCGGTTGTTGCTTCACGACTGATCTTTCTCAACAGGAAATTCAAAAGATCAGCACACTCGGTTTTAATTACGACGTGGTCATTCCGGATGTGCAAGCGCATTACACCAACACACAACGTGTTGCTCCGCCGGTAGCACCGTTAAACGTTTGCGGACCTACCTCCACATTACCCGTGCCCAGCAACTTTGCATTGGGTTCCATGGGCGGCTTCTTTACGTTGAATGAAATTTACTGGCACCTCGATAACATGGCTACGCTGTATCCGAATCTGGTGAAGCCGCGTGCAGCCATCGACAGCAACAACACCACACACGAAGGTCGTTACATTTATTGGTTAAAAATTTCCGACAATCCGAATGTGGATGAGAATGAACCCGAAGGTTTGTACACCGCTGCGCATCACGCCCGCGAGCCTGCAGGTGTTTCTCAGCTGATCATGTACATGTATTATTTGTTGGAGAATTATAACAGCAATCCGGAAATACAATACATCGTCAACAACACCGAATTGTATTTTGTGCCGTGCATCAATCCTGATGGATACGAATACAATTACAGCACCAGCCCGCAAGGTGGCGGTATGTGGCGTAAAAATCGTTACGACAATCAGGACGGTTCTTTCGGAATTGATCTTAATCGTAACTACACCAACAACTGGGGCTACGACAACAACGGATCTTCTCCGAGTACGTTTGATGATACGTATCGCGGAACGTCACCGGCTTCCGAACCGGAAACACAAAACATCATCAGCTTTTGTAACGCACACAATTTCCGTATTGCGCTCAACTTCCACACGTATTCAAATTTGTTGATTTGCCCCTGGGGTTACGCACCTGCTACATTTACGCCGGATGCCGCCATCTTCAATACCTGGGGAAGCATTTTAACGGAAGACAACAAGTACCAATTCGGCACTGCGGATCAAACTGTGGGTTATGTGGTGAACGGCAGCAGCGACGATTGGATGTACGGAGAACAAACTACCAAGCCGAAAATTTTCGCCATGACTCCCGAAGCGGGCGATCAAGCAGATGGATTCTGGCCCTTGCAATCGCGCATCGTGGATATTTGCATGTTGAACATTCCTATGGATTTGAACATGGCGCGTTTACTGTTGGCATACGGTAAAGCAAAAGACACGGAACCACGTTTCATTCCAACGGCGAACGGACATTTCAATTTTGAATTTCAACGTTTGGGATTGGATAGTCCTGCGGTGTACACCGTTTCGGTGTTGCCGTTAACAGCCAACATTATTTCGGTGGGAAGTCCGCGAGTGTACAATAATTTGAATTTATTGCAGACCGTTAACGATTCCATTTCTTTTACTTTGAATTCAAGTACACCGGTCGGTTCGTTGGTGCAATACATTCTTACCGTTAGCAACGGCTTGTTCACGTGGAACGACACCATCACCAAAACGTACGGAGGAACTTCTGTCCTATTAGCGAATACAGGAAATTCGATCACCGGTTGGACAGCCGGCGGACCTTGGAACACCACGAACAATACGTTTTACAGCGCGCCGAGTTCTATTGCGGACAGTCCGTTCGGGAATTATTCCAACAATGCTAACACCAGCTTGCGCACGACCAACACGATTAATTTAAACGGCGTTGTTGCCGCACAACTCAGCTATCGTGCGAAATGGGATCTGGAAGCAGGTTACGATTATTCACAAGTAGCTGCATCAACCGACAATGGTGCCACATGGATTCCGTTGTGCGGAAAATTCACCACCAACAATAATAATTTGGACGGCGGCAATCCTACCTATACCGGTGTAAATCCGAATTGGGTAGCGGAAGAAATTTCTTTAGACGCTTTCATCGGGCAGCAAATTATGTTGCGCTTCCGTTTAGAAAGCGACGGTTGGGTAAACGGTGACGGATTCTTCTTTGATGATTTAAAAGTAGAAGTCATCGACACCACCACATCCGGCATTACGGAAAACGGAGCATTACAAATTTCCGCACCGTTCCCGAATCCTGCCGACGAATACGTGTGGATCAACACCGGAGATCGCCCTGACGGAACAACGCTGGAAGTCATGGATCAATTTGGTCGTGTGATCTTTACGCAGGACTTAGCATCGGGAAATGCAGCCATTCAATTGAACACCGTTACCTGGAGCAGCGGCATTTATTATTACCGCGTGGTATCTGCACAAGGAAGCAGTGTTTCGAGAAAGTTGATGAAACAATAATTCAAATTAATTATTCAAGTTTTTTGAATTGCACATAACGACAACAGCCGATTCCTTACGAAATCGACTGTTGTCGCTTTACACGCACCTACTCACAGTGCATCTTGAATATTTATTGTTTTATTAATCGCGTTTGATAGCGGTGATGCACCGGTGTTGTTATGGTAACGATGTACATCCCTGCCGGCAACTCCATGATATGAAGTTCAGGTGAAGTCAGCGTTCCGTCACGAACAATGCGTCCTTGTATATCCGTAATCACCACTACGCTATTGTACATTTCTTCATTAAAATTTCCGATACGAATAACATCCGTTGCAGGATTTGGCACCAATTGCAAATACCCCGCAGCTTCCTGCTCATTCACACCAACCGTAGAAAACGTTAAACAGTTGCTGGTGTCGGAACATCCGTTTACGGTAATCACTACCGCATAATCGCCATCAACTGTGGCTACGTAATTGACACTTGTTGCTCCGGCAATGGGCTGTAAGGTGGCACAATTGATCCATTGATATGTTGCATTCGGAGTTTGTGAACCCATCAACAACGAATCACCGAAAAATACTGCGGAAGCCTGCACTAAAGTAACGTTAAGTGTAACTGCAGTAGTGGTGTCGTTTTGTCCGCACTCGTGCGTTGCAATACAGCGGTACGTTCCCGCTTCGGACGCAGTTGCGTTCGCAATGCTCAGCGTAGGCAAGGTATCACCAACGAGCGTTACGTAACCTGTTCCGTCGTTGAATTGCCAGATATAAGAATCAATGTTTGTGCCTGCAACAGTAAATTGTGCGCTATCGTTATGACAAACATTTAAACTAATCGGTTGCAATGTAAATGAAGGTGTCGGACCACACGTTCCCATATAACGCACCGCCATAAATTCCGACCAACCGTTACCTGATACTACAATTTTATTATCCGGTGTTACGGCAACTGTTTGACCAAATGCGCCCATCCCGTCGTTCGTTCTTACACGACCGTTGATGCCGAATGTAGAATCAACCATACCATTGGGATGCAATCGTAATGTTCCAAACCAAACCGTGGTGTTAAAATCAGCTTGACCTGCAACGATGACTTTACCATCAGTTTGTAAGGCGATATCTCTTGCAGCATCGTATGCACCAAACACATCGACAATACTTGTTCCTGCTACTCCGTACGAAGAATCCAGCGCACCTGCGGGAGTTACTTTAATGGAATAAAAATCGTCCAGCGTAGTGATCAGCGAACAATAAATAGTATCGTTGGCTCCCACTACAATTCCGTTTCCGTCAAAATAAGAATTGGGATCGGTGTTGTATACAAAAAATCCGTTGGTACCGAATGTGCTGTCCGCATAACCTGTTGTGGTTACTTTACCTACAACGGCCTGATTAAAGTTCAACGTCTCTGTTCCTACAAACACCACACTTCCATCCGACATAAAATCCATATCGTTGATGTAATCCCGATCGTTCACAAACCCGATATAACGCCCGTTGTAGCCGTAATTACTATCTACGCTGCCATCCGTGTTGTAACGAATTATGGTAAAGCGACGCTCAGGAAAAGTTGATTGTAAAACAGATGACTCGTACGAATCACCGCCTACTAAAATTTTTCCGTCCGCCTGAATCAGCACACTTCGTGCAACATCACCTTGTGTCGTTGAGCTGAACTCTTCCATCACCATCCCGTTTTGTCCAAATGTACTGTCCGGCGTTCCGTTCGCTAACAGACGCATGGTACACCAACGGTCAACACCGGCCGAATCTTTCGCATATCCTGTAACCACTAATTTTCCGTCGGCCTGCAATGCTGCACCCGTTATTCTATCTTCAGCACCCAAAATATCGAAACGCGCCTCTCCGTTTTGTCCGTAATTGTAATCTTGTGTCCCGTCTTCGTTCAAACGCACCACCGAAAAATCCCAGTTGAAATAATAGTGCCAACCGCACAAATAGATATTTCCTGCGGAATCAATCACTACTTTGTGTGCAGAGCCGCTCACCCCTACGTGAGGTGTTCCATTATTAAAAGTGGGATCAATTGCACCCGGTTGCGCCAAAGCGGTCAGCGAGCTAAAACCCAAGAATAAAGCGCATCCTGCAGCTTTAATCGTTTTTGAAAATTGTTGGAGGTAAAGTGTTTTCATGGTTAATTTTTTCTCAAAACTAACCTGCCCTCGTGTGCCAATTCGAGAACATTAACAGGTGCTGCCCTTTTACTAAAATCTGCTTAGTTTGCTCCGATAGCTGTTTTCGTGCGCATCAAATACGCAAACTGAAAACCGAACAATACCACCGCAAACACCAAATGCAAGGGTTGTATAATTGCCGGAATGCCAAAATTGTGCATCAACACACCGGCTCCGTATTCCGCCCAAACGGCTAAACCTATGCCGAGTGTTAACCACTTCATCACACCCGTTGGTTGTTGTTTCCACAACCAATAAAACAACAAAGTGTTCAACAATAATGTAATGCCCGCGGTAAGCATGTGCAACACATAACCGTTGTCGAGTTGACTGATCCACGTATCGCGGGAAAGTCCGTCCATGTTCACTTTAATCGTATCAATTTGTTGACGCACACGTGTTCCGAAAATAGTTTGTGACAGCGTCAGCACCAAAGCCGCTCCCAACAACAAACGCGAACGTTTATGAATCGTAAAATAATTCGCTAATCCTGTTTTTATCGGTACACGCGATTGTACAAACAACACCACTGCAATCATGATCAACGCACTCAGCATGTGTAACGTTATCGACCACGGTTTTAAATTGGTGGCCACTACTACTGCGCCCAACCAACTCACAAATAAAATCATCGCGAATGCCAGTATCAACGCATACACAATCGTGCGGTCCGTTTTCCAATACCGTAACGATAACAACGCCAACACCAACATGCACAAGCCGGAAAGCGCACCCAATAAGCGATTCACATATTCCACCCAGGTTTGCCACCATACGAATTCGGCGTAATCGTGCTTGGGATATTTTTCCCAATTGCTTCTGTTGAAGTCGGCAGTTGAAGTAAAATCGCTTGTTGCACGCCACAAGGTATCATTACGAATAATCATAATGCCTTTGCGATATTCTTGTTGAGGATGAAACTCGAGTTGAAACGGATCGGTGGGCGGAATGTAATAACCGAAGCAGCGGGGCCAATCGGGACAGCCCATTCCGGAGCCCGTTGCGCGTACTACAGCGCCTGCAACCACCACCAAATACAAAGCGATCAAGGTCACCGTTGCCCATCGCACAAAACGCTTATCTCGTATCATGAATCAAAGATAACGAGAACAGCGTATGCGAATACTGATACCTGTCAGGGCTTCAACTTCCCTTGTGCTTTTTTCGCGTAAAAGCCTTGCCCCTGCGCAATTTTAGCAAAGGCGTCCTGCGCTTCTTTTTTCCCCTGACGTTCCAGCGTTAACGCACGGTACCATTCCGCTTCTTCCGTAAAGGCATGCGGACCTGTGGCCAACAATTCATCAAATTTCTTCAACGCCAGCGCGTACTGATCCAAATTAAAATACGACAAGCCCAAATAAAACTGCGCGTTCACATCTTCCGGGTTGAATTGATACAACACCTGCATGGCATTCACACAACGCTGGTACTTCTCATCACGAAAGGCTTTCAATCCCCGACGCAAATAGTCTTCCGCAGGAACCACGCGCGTTGTAGGGGTTACTGTGCCACCATTCGTTTTTTGTTCGTACACGGCCGGCGTACCTCCGGGTTCTATCGCGCTTACTTCAATGTTGCCCCGATAGTACTTATCAAAATCCGTCACCTTCAAATCGTAGATGTACCCGATATTCAATTGTGTTGAAGGTTGCAAAGGCGCTTGCGGTTCAGGTTCCGTGTTGTCCAACGTTACCGTTAAGGGCGGTAAAATTTCCGTAGTTGTTACACGCGCTTCAGGTTGTTCCTGTTCCGATGTTACCACCACGGCAGGCAATTGCACCGTAATGGTTTTCGCTTCCGGATTCACGAAATGCTCTTCTTGTGGCGACAACACCACCTGAGGCGATTGCAGCACCACCGGCGCAGGAACAGCAGGTTTTTCGGCAACCACACGCTCTTCACGCGATGCCGACCACCACCAACCCGCAGCCGTAATAATAAACGCACCCGTTGCCAGCCACGTCCACACCGAAGTAGCGCCTGAAGCGCCACCTTTAAACTGCTGCTGCAATTCCGTAATATCCTGCAACGCTTCAGGGAACAAGGTGTAACCCTCCAGCGCTTCCCGGTTCAATTCACAATCGTTGAGCAAACGCTGCACCGCTTCGTGCCGGGCGGGAGGAAGTGAACCGTCCAGATAAGCCTGCAGCGTTTGTGCACTCAACAATTCGTATGCGGTTTCCTGTTTCATGATGACAATCCCAATGCTATGCGCAAATTACGTTTCCCGTTTTGCAAATGACTCTTCACTTGTTTCTCCGAAAAGCCCGTTAATGCGGCAATTTCTTCGTACGATTTTTCTTTAAAATAAAACAACTCGATGCACTGCCGTTGTTCTTCGCCCAGCGTGTTTACCGCATGTTCTAAGCGCAGCAGGCGTTCCTCTTTTTCTTCCGGCGACAGGCGATCTTCCGCATCGTGCCACAACTGTTCATCCGCTTCAAACTGTTCCGAGCGTTCCCGCATCACCTTATGTTTGCGCAGTTCCGAAATACAATGGTTCCGTGCCACGAACAACAACCACGAGGGCACATTTTCCGGTTCGTTCTGTTTCAGGCTCACCATCAACTTCTCGAACAGCTGTACGGCAGCATCCCGCGCCACTTCTTTATCCTTAAAATACTTCAGGCACACGCCATACACCAGGTGCACGTACCGGCTGTAGAACTCGCCAAACAACGCACGCTCCCCGCTGCTGCGATACCTGCGTAGCAGCTCCTCATCCGTCCATTCCGACTTTTTCGTGCGAAAGAATAACCCCATACCTACCTATAAGACGCGTTCCTTTTAAAACTGCACAAAAGTTAGGGAGATTTTTTGGGGGAAGGGGTGTTTAGGGGTAAAAGGCATTCCTTCGGAATGTGGGGAAGCTTTGCTTCAGGAATATATTTTAATTATTAAACGGGAGCAAATGATTAAAATATTGATTTTTGTTTGAAGTATGGGAGGAATGGGGTAAATTGGGAGAGTGAATGATGTGATTCAAAATTGTGTTAAGCGATTATACCTGCGTATTTACGGATTTAGAATTAAGGCAAAAATAAATCAGGCTTAGGTATTATTATATGACTTGGAAAGAAAACGAAAACAAAGTGTTAAAATATTGCACAGCGAAATTTCCTGATTAAAAAGTTGGCAGGAATATTAAGCGCACTAGAAGATAAACTTTAAATAAAATAAAAACATGAGTAAGAATAATGTCATCATCGGACTTGCAGCAGCATTTGTAATTGCCGCAGTTGTTGCCGCGGTATTACATTCAGACAACAAGAAACTTTCTAAACGCGTTAATGATCTCGAGCGAGATAATCTAAAACTTTTACTTGAAGCGATAAGAAAAAATGAAAACCTTTCTGATGAATTGAAAAGACAACTTGCCAAATTAGTCAAGCAATTTGAAGATGTTGACATAAAAGTTGCAAATGAACTGGCAGAAGCGCTTCAACTACTGCAAATTGGACAGACTGAAAATGCGATAGAAGACCTTGTTAAAATTATTGAGCATTTACTTACGCAACATTATCAAAAAAATGATGGATTTAAAGCATGGCTTAAAAAAGAAAAAAAGAAGTTTGATTTGTTCGGAATGCTTACCTACTGCAAGGCTGAGAAAAAGATTTCAGAAATCGAATATCAATTTTTTCTCGCCATTAAAAAAGTAAGAGATAAAGAAGATCATACTTTAGGATTAGATATTGATAAATATTTGAAGGCATCTGGATTAATTACAGCAATAGGAGGAGTTCTAAAAGTAGCAACTATTGTTTATCCAACGAGACCTTGATTGAAAAAACAAAGCACTTTGGAGGCTTCGCAACGCCTTAGGAATAGTACGAATTGTAAGAAGTCAACTCTCGATAATTCAAAATTATATGCCACAGCGCGAGCAAACTATTATCACTTGCAATAGCCCACGAACTAAAACCTGATACCACTACACAAACTACAATTCAGGGTCCAAAAGCGAAATTATGGGAGGAAAGCTAAAACCTACCAACGCGATGTTATTATCAAACCACCCAAGCTGATGGGTTGGCCAGCTGATCTATTTTTTTCAAATAAGCTATATAGAAACAAAGAACAAGCGTAAGCCTCTTGCCCACTTTTACCCCAATCCGACAATGCGGGTATAAAACTTAACTTAGCAAACAGTAAATATTCAACTATTGATATCTGAAAATGGGGAAGCAGAAGAAAGAAAGCCACAACGGGGCTTCGCTAACACCTTTGAAAAACAAAACAAAGCGTGAGCAAATAAAAGAAAAAGCAATTGAAGTTACCCTTTGGGAAGCTGCCAATAAATTGAGAGGAAGCGTGGAGCCTGCCGAATACAAACACGTTGTATTAGGACTGATTTTCTTAAAGTTTGCCAGCGACAAATTTGAAGAACACCGAGCCAAACTCATTGCCGATGGCAAAGAGAAATACATTGAAATGCCTGAATTCTACAATATGAGCAATGTGTTTTTCTTGGAAGAAATTTCACGTTGGAGCTACATTGTCAAAAAGGCAAGACAGAATGATATTGCTTTAATCATTGACACAGCCCTTCACGCCATTGAGAAAGACAACAAATCTTTGAAAGGCGCTTTGCCCGACAATTACTTTTCTCGTTTGGGCTTGGACATTACCAAACTGGCTTCCTTGATTAGCGAAATTGACAGCATCAACACACTCAAAGACAAAGAACAAGATTTGGTTGGACGTGTGTATGAATACTTCCTTAAAAAGTTTGCGATTGCAGAAGGAAAAGGCAAAGGAGAATTCTACACACCAAAAACCATTGTAAACCTGATAGCCGAAATGATTGAACCTTACAAAGGCATTATCTACGACCCTGCCTGTGGTTCGGGTGGTATGTTTGTGCAGAGTATCAAGTTTATTGAAGCACACCACGGCAACAAAAAAGAAGTTTCTATTTACGGACAGGAATATACAAAAACCACCTACAAACTGGCAAAGATGAACCTTGCCATTAGAGGAATTTCTGCCAACCTTGGTGAAAAAGATGCCGACACTTTTGCAGACGACCAACACAAAGACCTGAAAGCCGATTACATAATGGCAAACCCACCTTTTAACCAAAAAGATTGGAGAGGTGAAAATGAATTGCTAGACGACCCACGTTGGAGAGGTTATGATGTGCCACCAAAAAGCAACGCTAACTATGGTTGGATTTTGAATATGGTGAGTAAACTCAGTGAAAACGGAGTGGCAGGTTTTATCTTGGCTAATGGTGCTTTAAGTGGCGGTGGCGAAGAATACAAAATCCGCAGAAAGCTCATTGAAAATAATTTAGTGGAAGCTATTGTGATTATTCCAAGAGATACGTTTTATACCACCGACATCAGCGTTACGCTTTGGATTTTGAACAAAAACAAAAAAGCAAGAACGGTTGAGATAAACGGTAAACAAAAAAACTACCGTGACCGTGAAAGAGAAATTTTGTTTGTGGATTTAAGGCGATGGGGACAAGAATTTGAAAAGCAGTTTATTGAACTTACTGATGAAGAAATTGCCAAAGTAGCGGAGAACTACCACAACTGGCAACAGACCGACTACAAGAAAACCTACAAAAATGTGCCTGAGTATTGCTACTCTGCCAGCTTTGAGGAAATACAGGCCAACGATTTTTCATTGGTACCGAGTAAATACATTGAATTTATTGACCGTGATAGCGAAATAGATTTTGACACCGAAATGAAACGCATTCAAAAAGATTTTAAAAACCTTTTGGAAGAAGAAAGGAAATCGCAAGAGCAATTGATAAACGCTTTTAAAACTTTGGGCTATGAGTTATAAGCGTATTGGCGATTATATTCACTTGGTAGACAACCGCAATAAAGATTTAGCGGTTACGAACCTATTGGGTATAAACATTACCAAGAATTTTATGCCTTCGGTTGCTAATACTTCTGAAACAGATTTATCG
>CALJIF010000132.1 GCA_937974275.1 uncultured Flavobacteriales bacterium | reverse complement strand
TGAACTTCTACGGTGGTAACTATTTCTATCCGGATGAAGTAAACGCATCAGGCGGTGGTGTTGCAATTTTCAAGTACAACAACGGTAACAAAACCGCAGGTACACGCAAAACAAACGGCACTTACAAAGTAGTTTATTTGGGTATCGGTGTTGAAATGGTGGGTAATACTTTATCGAAGTATGAAATCCTGAAATGGTCACACGATTGGTTCTATGGATTAGTAAGCACTGAAGAGTTTGATGCTGCTATGAACAACATTAGTCTTGGTCAGAACTTCCCTAACCCTGCAAACACCAACACAACTATTGCTGTGAACGCCGACAACGATATGACTTTAGAAATAATGGACATTCAAGGTCGTGTAGTATTGACACAACAAGTTGTTGCAGGAACTACTCAAGTTGAAGTGAATACTTCATCGTTGGTACCGGGAATGTACATGTACCGTTTAGTAAGCGGTTCTACAATTTCTGAAGTGAAACGTATGGAAGTTGTTCGATAAGAACTCTTAAAATAAATATAAAAGGCTGTCTCGCAAGGGCAGCCTTTTTTTGTGACCGCGTTTTACCTGGCGGACTTTGTGACTCTTGTCACACAACGAACAACATCAATACAAAACTGATTTGCATCATTATTCTTCAGCGAAAAGTGGGAGACCTTTGAATCATATAATTAAGGTTATGGGAACAGTAATATTTATCATCATCATGGCACATTTAATTGCCGGATTCGGGTTTATGTATTACCGTCTCACGCCGAAGAAAAAGAATGAAGACAAATCGAACTAAAAGCGTTATTTATGAAAATTGAACAAATTTATACCGGCTGTTTAGCAGAAGCTGCTTACTACATTGAGAGCAATGGTGAGGCTGCAATTATTGATCCTTTGCGCGAAGTTGAACCGTATTTGCAACGTGCAAAAGACAATAATACAACGATTAAATATGTTTTCGAAACGCATTTTCATGCCGATTTTGTGAGCGGACATATTGATTTGGCCAATAAAACCGGTGCGACCATTGTGTATGGTCCAACTAAAATGGAAACCGGATTCAAAGCACACATTGGACAAGACGGAGAATTATTCAAATTAGGCGACATCACCATTGAGTTGCTACATACACCCGGTCATACCATGGAAAGCTCTTGCTTTCTGTTGCGTGATGAAAACGGGAAAGAATTTGCCATCTTCACCGGCGACACGCTATTCATAGGTGATGTTGGCCGACCTGATTTGGCACAACATGTAATTGCCGACATGACTGAAGAAAAGTTAGCCGGACATTTATACGATTCATTGCACAATAAAATCATGCCGCTGAATGATGACATCATTGTTTATCCGGGTCATGGAGCAGGAAGTGCGTGCGGAAAAAATATGAGCAAGGAAACCTTTGATACGCTTGGTCATCAGAAACAAGTGAATTATGCATTGAATCCGAAGTTGACGAAAGAAGAATTCAAAAAACAACTACTTGATGGATTGATGCCACCTCCGGGATATTTCCCTCAAAACGTGTTGATGAATATCAAAGGTTATGAAAGCATTGATCATGTGATGAAAAAAGGCACGCAGGCTCTTGATGCAAGATCTTTTGAAGCAGCAGCAAACACATTAAATGCTTTAATTATAGATACCCGGAAAGCAGATGACTTTTGTAAATCATTTATTCCGAATGCGATCAACATTGGCATTGACGGTAGTTTTGCAACATGGGTTGGAACGTTGGTTCCGTCGGTAACACATCCTATACTCTTAGTCACGGATGAAGGTCGCGAAGAAGAAGTGGTAACACGTTTGGCGCGTGTTGGATACGACAATGCACTGGGTTATTTGAAAGGCGGCATGAAAGCGTGGAAAGAGGCTGGATTTGAAACGGATGCAATTCGTTCAATTACTGCTAATGAATTTGCTGCAGCATACTCCGCAGGACCCATCGAAGTACTCGACGTTCGCAAAGCCAGTGAATACTACAGCGAGCACATCGTTGAAGCCATCAATGCACCATTGGACTATATCAATGACAGCATGACCAAAGTTGATCCGAACAAAACGTATTACGTGCATTGTGCAGGCGGTTATCGCAGCATGACGTTCATCTCCATTTTGCAAGCACGGGGTTATCGTAATTTGATTAATGTTGCGGGTGGCTTCAATGCATTAAAGCCATTGAATAAATTCCGAATTACGGATTATGTTTGTCCAACCACGATGCTATAAGTAATTGCACAAGAAACAAGGAGGCTGCCTGAAAAGCAGCCTCTTTTTATTCACAATCTTGTCATTTGTGTTAATAATATCAACTGCTGAAAATCGCTGTTTATGCCGTTTCTACGGCATCTGTGTGTAAATTTGCGCATGGATAATTTTGTTGTATCGGCTCGTAAGTATCGTCCTGCGCACTTTAACACAGTGGTGGGTCAGGCTTCGATTACCAATACTTTAAAAAACGCCATCAGCAATAATCATCTGGCTCAGGCTTTTCTGTTCTGCGGTCCTCGCGGTGTCGGAAAAACAACCTGTGCCCGAATTCTTGCGAAAACGATAAACTGTACACGACTTACATCGGAAACCGAAGCCTGTGACGAATGTGAATCATGTGTTTCGTTCAATTCCGGTCAATCGTTTAACGTGTACGAGTTGGATGCTGCGTCCAATAATTCGGTGGATGATATTCGTAATCTCGTTGATCAGGTTCGAATTCCGCCGCAAATGGGCAAATACAAAGTGTACATCATCGATGAGGTGCACATGTTGTCTTCAGCTGCATTCAACGCTTTTCTGAAAACGCTGGAAGAACCGCCTTCATACGCGATCTTCATCCTGGCGACAACAGAACGTCACAAGATTTTACCGACTATTCTTTCACGTTGTCAAATCTTCAATTTTAACCGTATTCAAGTTGAAGATATTGCGAATCATTTAGCGTATATCGCTAAAAATGAAAACGTGAATGCAGATCCGGATGCCTTGCACATCATTGCGCAAAAGGCTGATGGTGCATTGCGTGACGCGTGTTCTATTTTCGATCAGGTAGTTAGTTATGCCGGCAGTGATCTGACGTATAAAGCCGTTATTGAAAACCTTAACGTACTGGATTACGATTACTATTTTAAAGTCACCGATTTTATTTTAGCCAATCAAGTTCCCGGCGCGTTATTGTTATTTAATGAAGTGCTGTCGAACGGATTCGACGGACATAATTTCGTTGCCGGATTAGCGGAACATTTCCGCAATCTGATGGTATGTAAAGATCCGCAGACCTTGCAGTTGCTGGAAACCGGGCAGAACATCAAAGAAAAATACAAAGACCAGGCGGCACGATCAGAATATCTGTTTTTGTTGAAAGGTTTACGAATTCTGAATCAGTGTGATGTCGCTTATAAAAGCGCACGTAATCCGCGACTACAGGTCGAGTTTACCTTGATCCAGTTATGCGCGCTGAACGGTACTTCCGAATCGGCCGAAAAAAAAAATGACGAACTAGAACCTTCGTCTCAACCCAAAGAGCAAGCGACTCTTTCTTCAGGACCAACTGCAACTCCTGCAACTCCTACTCCGACGACCACAACTTGTTCACCTGCAACAACTGTTGTAACTCCTGTAGCTGCAGCAACCGGAGCAACCAAAAAGCCGTTGTTAAAATCCAGCGGTGGTTTGGGGCAAATGCTGAATCCCAACGCTGAAAAAAAAACGACTAACGAATCCGTAACCGTAACAATCGGGTCACAAAGTGCGGATACGTTTACTCAGGAACAGCTGGAAGCCGCATGGTTAGCATATGCCGAAGTTTTAAAAGCAAAGGGTAAAGTTGGTGATGCAGCAGCATTAACGCTGGAAAAGCCTGTGTTGAAAGGTGAAAATGCAGTGGAATTTGTGGTCTACAACAAATCGGCAGAAGAACGCATCTTGGCGGACAAAACCGATTTAATGACATTTCTGCGTGCACAGCTGAATAATTACATTTTCACGCTGGATGTAACACTGACGAAAGAGCCGTCCAACGTCAAGTTGTACACGCCTCAGGATAAATACAAGCGTCTGCTGGAGCTCAATCCGAGCATCGGCAAACTAAAGCAAACGTTCGATCTGGATATCGAATTCTAAGATGAATTTCCGAAAACAATTAGTTCACTAAACTTAACGTTTGTGGGTGCAATTTGTTAGGCAATTGCCGCGCAAATCCGTATCATTGCTCCGCTTTTTGAATTAATAAACCTTCTATTCCCGGAAATTATGAGCAAAATTAAAGTCGCAAATCCAGTTGTTGAATTGGATGGAGATGAAATGACGCGTGTCATTTGGAAATTCATTAAGGAAAAACTGATCCTTCCTTATTTGGATGTCGATATCAAATATTATGATTTAGGTATCGAATACCGTGATCAAACGAATGACGAAGTTACTATTGAAGCTGCTAATGCAATTAAGCAGTACAGCGTTGGTATTAAGTGTGCAACCATCACCCCCGATGAAGCACGCGTGGAAGAATTCAAATTGAAGCAAATGTGGAAATCGCCGAACGGTACAATCCGAAATATTCTGGATGGAACTGTATTCCGCGAGCCCATCGTTTGCCAAAACGTTCCGCGTTTGGTTCCCAACTGGACAGCACCAATCATCGTTGGTCGTCACGCATTTGGAGATCAGTATCGCGCAACTGATACCGTTATTAAGGGCAAAGGAAAATTAACCATGACTTTCCAACCGGAAGACGGTGGACCTGCTCAAACTTTTGAAGTGTATAATTTCAAGGGCGATGGTGTAGCGTTGTCCATGTACAATACCGATGATTCTATCAAAGGATTTGCACGTGCATGTCTGAACATGGGGCTGATTAAAAAATGGCCGGTGTATTTGTCCACCAAGAATACAATCCTGAAAAAGTACGACGGTCGTTTTAAAGATATTTTCCAGGAAATTTATGAGCAGGAATACGCTGATCGTTACAAAGCTGCCGGTATTGTGTACGAGCATCGTTTGATTGATGACATGGTTGCTTCCGCGTTGAAGTGGCATGGCGAATTCGTTTGGGCTTGTAAAAATTACGATGGAGACGTTCAATCTGATTCTGTTGCACAAGGATTTGGCTCATTAGGTTTAATGACCTCTGTATTGGTTACTCCTGATGGAAAAACTTTGGAAGCAGAAGCTGCACACGGAACAGTAACTCGTCACTACCGCGACCATCAGGCAGGGAAACCAACTTCTACGAATCCTATCGCATCTATTTTCGCGTGGACTCGTGGTTTAGAGTTCCGCGGTAAATTGGATGGCAATCAGGAGTTGATCAACTTCTGTCACGCTTTGGAACAAGTTTGTGTAGAAACGGTTGAAAGCGGAAAAATGACAAAAGATTTAGCGGTTTGTATTCACGGCAACAAAGTAACTCACGGTGAACATTATTTGTACACTGAAGAGTTTTTGAACGCTTTAGATACTAATCTTAAAATCAAGCTTTCTAAATAATTAACATAACCTATTCACGTAAAAGCCCGTTGAATAGTCAACGGGCTTTTATTTTATATCCTTCACCCATGCACATCTACAAGTTATTCGAAAACGATTCGCCACTGCACGTTGTATCTCCATTCAGCTCAACCGAATTAACCACATTGGGATTAGACGGGACAACAATACTTGGTCGCATTAAAAACACGGCTCTACCGGTAACACACGATAATATTGAGATGAGCTCAGAGTTCATGGTGTTGTATCATCAGGCAGTGCGAGATATCATGTGCACCGTGCCTGAAGTTGTGACAGAAGCATCACAACAAGAAAATGGTTTTGTATTCATTGTTGATGGGCGCGCTCCGGAGGGAAAGGACATTCCGAAAGAAGACATCATCGGGATCTTTCTGGTGAACGAACGCAAAATCGATGCATCACGATATCGCCCCAACCCCGATTATCGCTGGTTTACAGAAAACGGTGCAGCACAAATGCCACACGAAGTAGCAATTGGGCTGTTTGAGAAATTCAAAGGCTATAAAGGAAAAGCTTGAGTGAGCAATCACTTCTTTTCACCGCCGAAATGTTCTTGATACATTGCAATCGCATCTTGCACAATTTGCAAGGCAGCTGTACGACCTAAGAACTCTTCAATTTTAACGGACTTATTTTCGAGTTTTTTGTAGTCTTCAAAAAAGTTGCGCAACTCGGAAATAAAATGCGGTGGCAGTTCACTGATATCATTGATATGATTAACAGCAGGATCACCGGCAGCAACTGCAATAATCTTATCATCATCCTCGCCACTATCCAACATCTGCATAACGCCAATCACTTTAGCACTAACGATACAACGCGGCTCAATTTCCACTTGTGACAACACCAGAATATCCAAAGGATCACGATCACCGCAATACGTTTGCGGAATGAAACCGTAGTTGGCTGGATAATACACCGAACTGTACAACACCCTGTCTAGGCGCAACAAACCGCTGGCTTTGTCCAATTCGTACTTGGCACGGGAACCTTTCGAAATCTCAATAATTCCGTTAACGATTTCCGGAACCTGATCGCCTATATCAACGTGATGCGAAGGGTGAAAAATTCCATTCATGATTGTTGCTGTTTAAGTTCCTCACGCAATTGCTTTGATGTTTTCCTGCTTCCATCGTGACTCCATCCCGGAGGACCAAAAACATACATAAATCTGGACTTTACGTCCGGCGCGGCTTTCACATCTTCCCAAATACTTTTGAATTCGTGAAATATCACCGTGCGCGGATCGTGCGAGTTAATATTCTTCGTTAATCCGTAAACCACCTCTTCTTCTTCTTCCTGAAACGTTCCAAATAATTTGTCCCAAAAAATCAGGAACATACCCATGTTTTTATCCAGGTATTTTACGTTGCTGCCATGATGTACCCGATGATGAGAAGGTGTTGCCATGATCTTTTCCATGAATCCCAACTTCCCGACGTACTGCGTATGAATAAATACACCATACAATTGCGTGACGGAATACGTGAAGAAAATATCTTCCGGACGAAATCCCATCATGATCATCGGAATAAAATAAATGAAACGATATACCGGCTCAAACACCGACGATCGCAGTCCAACAGTTAAGTTATATTCCTGAGAAGAGTGATGCGTAACATGAACTGCCCAAAAAATACGCACGTAATGATCGACAAAATGTATGGTCCAGAATGTCAGATCTTCTAAAACGAAAATCAGTATCCAGTACAACCAAACATTTTCAATTTCAAAAAAACGGTGTTGCCACAAATTGGATAACACATACAAAGCCACCACACGCATACCCAGATCAATAAATAAATTGATGACCATGAGGTACATGTTCTCCCAGAATCCGATTTTACTGTAACGATGATTTCGATGCGCGTTAGAAACTATTAATTCCAACGCGATAAAAATCACGAGCAACGGCGTACTGATTAAGAACAGTATGGTTTCATGAAATGCCTGCATACTCTTCTTCTGCTCGTCTTTAAATTATTCCGATTTCAAAAACGGATAACGGTAATCTGTCGGAGGAACAAACGTTTCCTTGATTGTACGCGGAGAAACCCAACGCAATAAGTTAATCATTGCTCCTGCTTTATCATCTGTTCCGGAACCGCGCGCACCACCAAAAGGCTGCTGCCCTACAACTGCACCGGTTGGTTTATCATTGATATAAAAATTACCGGCTGCGTTGCTCAACATTTTTGTTGCCAACTCAATCGCATAACGATCCTGAGCAATGATAGAACCTGTTAATGCATAGATGCTCGTTGAATCTACCAATTTCAAAGTAGCCTCAAATTGCGCATCATCGTACACATAGATAGTCAGCACAGGTCCGAACAACTCTTCGCACATCGTAACATACTTCGGATCATTCACGCGCAACACTGTTGGTGCGATGAAATAACCGGACGATTTATCATACGTTGCGCCTGCTACTACTTCCACGTTCTTGTCTTGTTTTGCAGCATCGATATACTTCGCCAATTTGTCGAACGACTTTTCATCAATCACTGCATTGATAAAGTTCCCGAAGTCTTCTGTCGGGCCCATTTTAAACGAAGCCAGATCACGCTGCACTCCTGCTTTCACCGCTTCCCACAAGCTCGCAGGAATGTATGCACGTGAAGCAGCGGAACATTTTTGTCCCTGATATTCAAACGCACCACGAGTTAACGCAGTTACTACTACATCAGCCTCTGCAGACGGATGCACCATCACAAAATCCTTACCTCCTGTTTCCCCGACAATGCGCGGATAAGAGCGGTATTTATGGATGTTGTTGCCAATTTTTTGCCAGATATTTTGAAACACTTCTGTTGAACCGGTGAAGTGTATTCCTGCAAAATCAGCGTGATTAAAAATCACATCAGCAGCATCAGGTCCACTCGGATAAATCAAATTGATAACACCTGCAGGCACACCTGCTTTGTTGAAAATTTCCATCAACACATTCGCCGAATACACTTGTGTGTTGCTCGGTTTCCAAACTACCACGTTACCCATCATGGCGCAAGAAGTTGGAAGATTGCCCGCAATAGCTGTAAAGTTGAAAGGCGTTAATGCATATACAAAACCTTCCAGAGGACGCCATTCCATGCGGTTCCAAATTCCCGGAGAAGATTCCGGCTGTTGCTGATAAATTTCCTGCATGAACTTCACGTTGAAACGCAGGAAGTCGATGATTTCGCAAGCAGAATCAATTTCTGCCTGGTAAGCACTTTTCGACTGACCCAACATGGTTGCTGCGTTCAGTTTAGCGCGATATGGACCCGCAATTAATTCAGCTGCTTTCAAGAAAATAGATGCGCGGTGTTCCCAACTTAAATTCACCCATTTTTCGCGAGCGGCAAGAGCGGCGTCAATTGCGTGCTGCACATGCTCTTTCGAACTTTTGTGAAAATGCCCTAAAGTATGTTTATGATCGTGCGGAGGAGCCAAACGAACTTTATCGTTACTGCGAACCTCGTTACCACCGATATACATCGGGATATCCATTTCTACGGCACGCAGTTGTTTTAACATTGCCTGTAATTCGACGCGTTCAGGACTTCCCGGCGCATACGATTTTACCGGTTCGTTATGTGGTTTCGGGATATTATAAACTCCTTTAGGCATAATAGTGTGTATTAAAAATGAAGCGTAAAGTTACAAAATGTGCATCGTGATTCGGAGTGACGGATGTCAACAAAAAAGAGATCCTCAGATCTCTTTCATTTTGTGTGCCAATAAGTTGAAGAAGTTGCGCAAAGGCCCTTCTACCATAGGTTTGATGAAAATCGGGATATCCCCTTGAAAGATCAATTGTCCGTTGGCGGTGGTTGGACTAGTGGCAGTCAGCATCACGTCCAAACTAAAATCGAATGGCAACTTCCCTCCGTTGGAAACCACATGAATATTGGAATGCGGAGTGGTTGATTCAATTTTCATTCCCACCTGCGCCATTCCACTGATGGTGAAATTGCAGGTATCTTTTGTAGCCGTCCAATTCGTTACCTGAGAAGGCATCAACTTTTCAAAGTTGTTGAAATCGGTAAGAAACGCGAACAACTCTTCAGCCGATTTCTGTGTGGCTACCACATCACTTTCAATTTTCGTCATAATGTTATGTTCTTAAACTCCCCACTTATCCGGCTGCTTACGCCATTGTTCCAGCGTTGCAATATCGTTTTCGGTGATGTAATTTTCTCTTAGCGCCTGATCAATCATCGACGGGTAATCACACAACGTGATCAACGGCACTTCAGCTTTTTTAAAATTTTCGTTGGCAGTTGCAAATCCGTATGTGAAAATAGCAGCCATTCCCTTCACCACACAACCCGCTTCACGTAAGGCTTCTACTGCTTTCAAACTACTTCCGCCCGTAGAAATTAAATCTTCAATCACTACAACGGATTTTCCGGATTCAATTTCTCCTTCAATCAAATTACCCAAACCGTGTTTTTTCGGTTCAGGACGCACGTACACAAAAGGTAGTCCCATTTCTTCCGCAACCAATACACCTTGCGCAATTGCTCCCGTTGCAACACCCGCTATATAATCAGGTTTCGGAAACGAGCGATTGATCGCATTCACAAATTCCTGACGGATATAGGTGCGAATGCGCGGGTGCGACAAAGTTTTGCGGTTATCGCAATAAATAGGCGACTTCCAGCCGGAAGCCCAGGTAAACGGATTTTGGGGTTGTAACTTGACCGCTTTGATCTTTAGCAGAAATTCTGCTACTTTAGACGCGGTATCAGCGTTGGTAATCATAGGCCGCAAATGTACACAGTTTTCATCAACAACCGACCCGTTTATCTTGTTAACGATAGTTATCGTGAGACCTTTAAGCGCAATACGATTTGGATGCGCTATCACGAGGGTTTGATGCGCTTGTTGCTGCAGATTACACACTTTGAAAATCATTTTTTCATTGAAGCATACATTGTTGGAGATCCCGAACAAATGATGCAGGAAATTCGCGATACAGCCAAAGAAATTCACGCTGCCGGCGGACTGGTGCGTAATGAATCGGGCGAATTGCTGATGATTTTGCGTAACGGAAAGTGGGATTTACCAAAAGGTAAAATTGATCAAGGTGAATCCATCGAACAAGCGGCTATCCGCGAAGTGCAGGAAGAATGCGGCTTATCACGGTTACAACTCTTGCAAGACGGCGGCACTACTTATCATACGTACGCTGATAAAGAGCAAGTGTTTCTGAAGACAACACATTGGTTTTCTATGTCAGCAAGTAGTTCGGAGAAATTAGTTCCTCAACTTGATGAAGGTATTGAGCAAGTAAAGTGGATGAATGACGAACAGATTACCTCGGCATTACAAAATTCGTTTGCCTCCGTTGTGGCTTTACTTAGCCGTTAACCTATTTATCTTCAATTCGAATTAACGGCGGTGCTTTTGGATTATTAATCCGATAAAGCAAATACTCCAGGTCTCCCGAAGGATTATCTACAGGAGCTGCATAAAATTTCCCTTCCGGATCAATGATATATCCTACGGGATATGCAAACAGGTTGTAATCGTCTTTGGTTTTCTCACGGAATTCGTAGTGATAATGCGCCCAGTTGTACTTCGGATTTTCTTTCAAATACTTCTGCCAGGCCGCAGTATCACTATCCATTGATACACTCACAAACACGATTTTCTTGCCGTACTTTTTGTGTAATGCCTCCATGTAGCGCATTTCCCGAACCGCATTGGCGTTCTTCACCTGATAGAAATACAAATACACATATTTCCCTTTGTACTGTTCCAGCAATTCAACGCGCTCACCTTTCTTATTCACCATGTTTAATGCGTAGGCCGGTTGTCCAATCTGAATCTTACTGAACATAGTAACAATGTTTCGCGCAATGCGACGGTGTTCGGAAATTTTACTGCGAATAGAGGCTTGTTGTGCCACAGCAATAATGTTGCGATTACTGTAAGCCGGATTATTATATACTTCCATCAATCCTTTTAGTAACACCAACTCGCGCAATGTATCATTCTTTAACCACGGAATACGTTTCGTGCAACTTAACAACGAATCGTAATTCGCAATGCCGTTGATAACTGCCGGAACACATTGCCCTTCCTTACGCATCGACCATTTGTAGATGTAATCTTCAAAAAAAGTATTGATGAAATTCATGTACTCGTTATTGCGGTAACGAATGGGTTGATTCTTAATGTATCGTGCACCGATTTTCACTTCACTTTGAAACGTTGCATTTTCCATTGTAGCCAAACCATAATCCATCCAGGCATGAAAAAATGGTTTCTTCACAAACACATAATGTTTGTTCATAGCCGTGTGGAATGAATCGAGCTTGGCGGCAGAAACGCCTGCAACAAAGTATTGGTAGTTCTTCTTCCAGAATTCGGCAAACTTGGAGTTGTAGTCCGATGCTAAAAAATTCATATCGGTAGAATCCTTCGTAAAAATATCGAGCGGCACTTCGTAAACCACATCAGGATTCAATTGTCGTAACGAATCGCGTTGCGGAAAATCAGCCGCTATTTTACGATCGGGTTCTGCATAAAAGAAGCCGGTTAAATTTCCGATACGCAAATACACGTATTCAATTTCCTGAACCTCGAACGTCACGGAAAATTTGCCCGAATCACCAACCAAAGCTTCACCCAAAGTCAACTCGGTTTTCGTGATGTAATCGTCGAACATACATACACGAACTGCTGTTCCTTGAGGATATGGCGCATAACCTGAAACGATGGCCGTACCTGCATAAACTGCTTGACCGACAACAATCAACAAGGCTATCAGAATTCCTCTCATACTTTGGTATTACAAACGTTGTGCCCGAATTATGGTTTTAAATCAACCGAAGCAGGAACAAATGGAGATGCGTCTCCGCCGTTTCTAACTATATCACGAATAATTGTGGAATTTATTGCGGACAATTCCGGCGTAGGCAAAATAAAAAGTGTTTCAATTTCGGGAGCCAACGCCTTATTCATTTGTGCAATGGCCTTTTCAAATTCTAAATCGGCGGTGGTGCGCAACCCGCGAACAATGAAGCGCGCATGGTGATTACGACAAAAATCAATGGTCAATCCCTGAAAGTTCATCACTTTCACCTTCGGTTCTCCGGCGAATGTATCACGAATCCATTGTTCCCGCTTTTCCAGTGAGAAAAAATAATTCTTGTGCGAATTCACGCCAATTGCCACAATGATTTCATCAAACAGTGGCAATACACGCTGCACAATAGACTCGTGTCCTTTTGTGAACGGATCAAACGATCCCGGAAAAACGGCGATATGACTCATACCGTGAAGTTAAACAATAATGTTTGCTGACTAGCGAAAGAAAGAGAAATTGACCTTGCCGTAGCGACGGGTTTCTACCAGATGCAACACATCCTGAAACTTCATGCGTTCCTCATGTTCAATAATGAGCAATCCTCCGGGCTGCAACAATTCATGCTTGAAAATTAATCCGGGTAATTGAGCTGTTTCTTGTAAATCATACGGCGGATCACAAAAAATAAATGACCATTTACGTTTTGCTTTACGAATAAAATCGAAGGCGTCCTGCTTGATTACACGAACCTGATTAAATTCCAATTGTTCCGCGGTTTGTTGTATAAAACGACAACATTTAAAATTTACTTCTACACATGTAATATCGTCACATCCGCGAGAAGCCATTTCGAACGTAATGTTACCAATGCCCGCGAACAAATCGAGATACGTTTGTTGTTCGAAATCCATGTAATGCGACATGGAATTGAACAAACCTTCTTTAGCGAAATCCGTTGTGGGTCGTACCGGTAAGTCTTTCGGAGCAAGTAATCTTCGGCCTTTGTGAGAACCACTGATGATTCGGATCATGAGAAATAATGCAAGGAGAATAATCCGAAGAACTGATGTGCCGGAATAATATTAAATGATGCAGGAAACACGCCTTGTTCAGGACGAGCCAACCACTTGACGTTACGCACGTATTTTTTCGTAAGCAACACCGCAGCAGCATCCTGTTCTATTTCTCCGAACAGGTTCAATTGTACCTGATCTCCGGTAATCTTGAGCTGCTCACATGCGTATAACAAATAGTACACAAAATCTTCCGCTGTATGGAAACGAAACGTATTGCACAACAACAAGCGATTACCTTCTGCTATGATCACATCCAACTGATGTTCGTGTACGTGCGCGTACACTTGCTTATCGGAATTGCTTTTGTTTAGCGTCAGCACATGATCCAGCAAAGGAGATAATGAATGTCTGATACGAATATCATGCGAAAGATTGCGTAAAACACTGTCCAGTTTTTGCGGAATACCATACACATTACGAGCGTCCATCATGCGCAATGTATCCGCACGATGAGATTCATCACCTGTTAACTCATGATTAAAAGCGAGGTACTCTTTCTGTTTAGCACTATCATACAGCGCGGCAGGAACAAAAGTAAACTGCTCCGTAAATACAGAAATGTCAACTCGCTTAAACCCGGAATTCAACCAATCGTGTTGCTCAGTTAAACGCTGTAACTGTTCGATGTAGAGTCTTTCTGTTA
This sequence comes from uncultured Flavobacteriales bacterium, assembly GCA_937974275.1. Lineage (GTDB taxonomy): Bacteria > Bacteroidota > Bacteroidia > Palsa-965 > Palsa-965. Next base: position 41,416 of record CALJIF010000132.1, on the reverse strand, counting down.
CCGCTTTCGGGAAATGATAAGACTCTAGCGCTACAAATTCATTGCTGATATTATCCAGCACCGCAATATCAAAACGCTGAATGCCGCTTTGCATCACCAAACAAAAGCGTTCACTTTCTTCGGGATGAAAAGCGGATTCTCGAATGTTTATAATCGGTTGAATAGTTTGTATCGGCATGAACTGCAAATCTAAGGATTCATTCGCGTGAGGAGTATCTTTGTATCGTGAATTTCGAAGATATCCTGATCCGGCAATTGCCATTTGAACCCACAAGCGGTCAGCGCATGGCGGCAAAGGCATTGGATCGCTTCATTTCTTCTCCCGATCCCTTACAGGTTTTCGTTCTACGCGGATATGCAGGAACCGGTAAAACCTCACTCATCGCAGCATTGGTGCGTGCATTGCCGTCGGTGCGCATGAAAAGTGTATTACTTGCCCCAACAGGTCGTGCAGCGAAAGTAGTTTCCGGATATTCGGGCAAACAAGCGTTCACCGTGCATCGTAAAATATACCGCACTGCAGGAACGGATGATGACGGATTTGTCGGTTTACAAAACAATACGCATACCGATACCATTTTTATTGTGGACGAAGCATCCATGATTGGACAGGGAAGCAGCGACAAACAAGCCTTTCCGAACAGTTTACTGGAAGACTTATTCACGTACGTAGAGCATGGTGAAAATTGCCGACTCATTTTTGTGGGTGATACAGCGCAGCTTCCTCCCGTTGGATTGAGCGATTCGCCTGCATTAGATCCGAATTACTTAAAACGCAATTTCGGCTTTCAGGTACACGCGGTTGAATTGAACGAAGTAGTTCGTCAGCAACTTGACTCAGGCGTTTTATTGAATGCCACACGTTTGCGTTTGGCCTTAGCGGCAGGAGAAACAGGTTATCCGCAATTCGTAACGAAAGGTTATCACGATCTGATTCGCTTGGAAGGAAGTGAGTTGATGGATACGTTGGAACAGTCGTACAGTAATTTCGGGCCTGAAGACACGATTATTATTTGTCGTTCCAACAAACGCGCGAACCAATACAATCAAGCAATTCGACAACGCATTCGCTGGCAGGAAGATGAAATTTCTACCGGTGATTATATCATGATTGTAAAGAACAATTATTTCTGGTTGCCGCAAGATTCAAAAGCCGGATTCCTTGCCAATGGCGATACTGCGATCATCAAACGAATAAATAAATATCGCGAGATACACGGATTTCGTTTTGCCGATGTTACCATTCAATTACTCGATTATCCCGATGAACCCGAACTCGACACACGCATTATTCTTGACAGTTTGCACACCGAAGCACCGGCATTAACACCGCAACAACAACAGCAGTTATTTGAAAGTGTGGCAGGCGATTATGCAGACCTCGGTTCTAAAGGCGCGATTTACCGGGAGATGAAGAAAGACGAATACTTCAACGCGCTGCAGGTAAAATTTGCATACGCCGTTACGTGTCACAAAGCGCAAGGCGGACAGTGGGCATCGGTGTTTATCGAACAAGGTTATTTAACGGAAGAAATGATCAATGCTGATTTCCTACGCTGGTTGTACACGGGTATAACACGTACAACAGACAAAGTATATCTGATCAATTTCAATAAAGAATTTTACGCCGACTAACTTTTCCCTTTGCGTTTTTCCTGACGCGTTTGAGTTGGTTTTACATCAGCATCTTTGTTTTGCGCAGGATCCGGAGCTTTGGTAAATAATCGTTTAAACGGATACGCCATTTGTCCCAAAAACGAATCGGGCACATCATTATCCGGAATCCCAAGAATAGGTTGTTTGTCTTTCGGATTATAAAAGAAACCAAACAACACATCCCAAATAGCCAACGCTGAAGCATAATTAACACCATACTTACCCGGAATGTTTCGAGAGTGGTGCCAATAATGCGTTTGCGGTGTAATGAAGATGTAATTCAAAAAACCAAAGTTGACTTTAATATTCGTGTGCGATAAGAAGGTGAGGAAGTACGCAATCCAAACATAATAGATCACGTACAATTCCATTTTGAATCCTAATAATGCAAACGGAATCCAGAAAGCCGGTTTAAGCACCAGATATTCGCCGAAGTGAAAATGACGTGTAGATGCGAAACCCAAAGTTTCCTGTGCGTGATGGATTTTATGAAACTGCCACAAAAAATTGCTGCGGTGTAACAAGAAGTGCCCGAACCATTGCAGGAAATCAATCGCGATAAAGAAAAACACGAAGCGTAATCCCGGCGGCAAGGCATCATGCAAATTAAAAATAGGCGTTTGAATTCCCATTGCACCAAGCCCTTTAAGCGTAAGGAATTCAACCGCACTCGTCATGGCATACAAGCCTATGACTTGAATGGTAAAATCAATAAAAATTATGTAAAGCAAATCGGTCCAAAAACCTTTACGTTGAATCAACGGATAATTAATGCGTTTCGGAAAAATGACTTCCAACATGAAGGTGATGAGGTAAACCAAAAACAGATAAATCAAAGGTGAATACACAGAAGGATTCGAGAAGGAAGACTTCATCACTTCAACGTAATCGTAAAAACCGCTAATAAACGACTCTGATAACGTAAGCGACGTTAATGCGACCATCGGAATGTTTGTGGCAACATTCCCCGTATCAACAGTAAACGGTGCGGAGTAACCCAAATGAAAACCGGTACGCTGCACTTTCACGAGATAGCGTCCTGCAGGAATTTTTGTGAATCGATAATTTCCCTTTTTGTCGGACGTTTCCAGTGCCAGCGGGGTTGAATCGGCCGCGTGCAACAACAACACCGAAGCATTGCGCAAGCCTTCCCCACTTATCTCGTTGACATTTCCTTTCAACACAAATACGCGTTGATGACCATGGTGTTGTGCGTTTAATTGAAACGCTATAAACATCCACAACATCAACGTTCCATACCGTATGCTATTCTTCCACCCTTTCATAACGACGAATTTAAGAATAACACCCGAGTGAAAATCGTAATTTCAACGCGTGATCGACAGAAAGAAATTTAATCCCGTCCGACCGCTGACTTTTGCGGGAAAACTGCTTACCGGCACGGTGCGCGGATTATTTGCTACACGTCGTGTACTTGGTGGAACCGACTGGCACTTTCCGCTACACGGGCATCATGAGGATCCGCGAAAAATGAACTGGACGCATCGTCTGTTCTTCGGTCACAAATATTATTACAGAGCTATTACCGATGCAGAGCCCAATAGCGCTATTGCAGAACATTTTCGTTCTCAAATTGCTTATCCTGAATTGCCTCATGACTTTCAACCGGAGACATCGTGTACGCTAAGTTCCGGCGGCGATTTAATGCCCTATGCATGGATTACGCCTACAACCTGCGAAAACCTTTGGAACGAAGCAGGATCCTGGTTTTTTGATGCTGATGCAGTTGTCGCCAATTTGGAAACGCCCATTGCCACTCAACGTCCCGCGTCGTATGTGCCGGAAGTCATGTTAAGTAATATGTATTTCAACGGCGACGAACAGTTGTGGAATGTATTTGCCGCAAACAATCGCCACGGTAAATACGACGTTCTGAGCACCGCGAACAATCATTCGTTGGATCAAGGTGTAGACGGACTGGTTTCCACGATTGATTTTCTGGAACAGCGTAATATCCAACACGTAGGAACGGCGCGAACTAAGGACGAAGCGGATCAGCCGGTAATTGTAGAACGTAACGGAATTAAAATTGGTTTTGTTGCTGCAACATTTTCTCTGAATGCTTTACATCTTGAAGAAGGAGAAAAGCATTATTGTCACCACTATAATTTGAATGAAGAACAGGCTGATATAGCCGGAATTGTGGAACAGGCTAAACGTGCGCGTGCTGCAGGCGCGGAGTTTATTGTTGGAATGTTGCACATGGGTTGCGCTTATCAACCTTATCCATCACAACAAATCATTAAAAACATGCATCGCATTTGTGAAGCCGCGGAACTTGATTTGGTGTTGGGTGGTCATCCGCATAATGTGCAGCCGTTCGAGTGGCATTCGTATGAGACCTTGCACGGCAAAAAAAATACGTTCATCATTTATTCTCAGGGCGACTTTATTGCATACGACATTTTCAAATGGTGTCATTTGCCTTTACTGCTGAAATTCACACTCGCTGCAGGAATGAGCAATGGCCATCGTGTTGTACGTATTACGCATATTGACGCAAAACTGTACTACTTGTATGCTAAAGTCGTTGCGGGAAAAGTCAACTCGTTACAGTTATTGAATTTTGAAAGATTACAAAGTGATGATCAGGAGTTGCGTTCGGACCCTGCGGCATATGCGGAATGGAAAGAATTGCAGGCATTTGCACAACAGTATTTGTTACCCGGAAATCTGGAACATTTTATGAGTGTTCAGAAGTAAAACTGAACGAAAAGCGCGATACCGAAAAGGATAAAAAGTATTCCTACCACACGATCTATCATCGCTAAAACATTTTCGGTAATGAATCGTTTGAGCGAAGCGGCGCTAAATGCAATTAACATCTCCATCCCAAAAATAGCGGTGAGTGCGCCGGAGTAAAATACCAGTGTTTGATTCCAGCTAAATTGCACTACGGTTGTTAAATGCGTACTCACTGCCAACCATCCCACATAGTTTCCCGGATTTAAAATATTTAATGCAAAACCGGTTCCGAAGAAATAGAAAAAACGTCCCGCTTTTGTTTCCGGATACTTCACAACTTTCTTTTTGCGCAGCATGTTAAATCCGTACAGCAAAAGAAAAACAGCACCAAAGATGCGGACTACTAATTCGGTCGTGCTACCTTCCGGAATTAAATTCGCATTGACGATACTTAGAGAAATAAGGATGATATCTGATACGATCACACCTGCAGAAATCATCAGGCAGCTGCGGAAGCCGTTATCGATGCTATTTTGAACTAAAGCAAAAAACACGGTACCGAGCATAACGCTCATGATCATTCCGGTTCCTGTTCCGCTTAAAAATGCTTCCAGCATGGTTCAAAGGTAAGGATTGGTAGGTTAGTGTGATCGTGTGTTGGTGACGTAGTGTGTTAGTGACGTAGTGTGTTGGTGACGTGGTGTGTTAGTGCCTTAGTGTGTTAGTGCCTTAGTGTGTTGGTGTGTTAGAACCGTCAACCAATTCACAACTGAAACAATTCACCAATTCACCAACGCACCAATTCACCAATCCACCAATCCACAAATGCACCAATTCACCAATTCACCAACGCACCAATGCACTAATTCCCCCTTTTCGGTTGTATCTTTGTACAAGTTCTTTAAAGTATCACCGGGCCCGACCGGTTTTGACAGCGGGTACTCAGGTGTGTAAGCATGTCGTGCGTTGTGAATATGGCACGTTAATCTCAACTCTCACAACTGTAAATGGCGAGTCTAACTACGCCCTTGCTGCTTAATACCAGGTATTAAGTTCAGCTTTGTCAGCCGGGAAGCTTCTCCTTTCTGCGTCCCGGGTTCTGGCACCATAAACGAAGGGAGTCTTTCGTAGCGTTCCGATGCGAAAAGACTATCAGGAGCTAAGGAATAATTCGGCGGGCTTTGGTGCCTGATTATTCCCGACAACCAAACTGAAGCTACACATGTAGAAAGCACATTTGCGGCTTGTTTGGACGAGAGTTCGATTCTCTCCGGGTCCACAATTGAAAAGCTCTTGAAAATCAAGAGCTTTTTTCATTTACCACCCGGTAACTGCGAGGTTGATTTCGAGTGGGCAATTTATTGAGTCTCCAAGCACGTAGCACAATTGAGAGCGCATTCGGTTATTTATAACCTAATTAAACTAATGGAACATCTTGATTAAAGAGGTACCAATACTATTTACGCTAGATTCGTTCAAAGAAGAATAATTATATTTGATTGATAACGAACCAACATTTCATTCAACTGATTGGTATTAAAACCCGTAAAATGTTCAAGAGTTCACTAACAAACCTAGTTTGGATTTGGCTATTAAGTTTGTCTTCTGTCTCGTTCGCCCAATCTAAACAGTTGGTTCTTCCGATGAAAGGTCATAAACCTTTGATTCTTAATTTGGAAAAGAAAGGAATAGCGATTATTGGGCATAACTGGGGGAATAAAGGCGCTCCGATAATGCGAATTGATACATCTGGCAACCTCGTATGGAGCGAAGAAGTGCAATGGAGATTAGACTCCGATTTAGACTACTTGGCCGTGTCGAGCTACAACGGCAATGATATTTATTTAATTACATCCTCTCGCACGAACAGATCTATAAGCAATACCTCAGGTGCAAATCCTAAAATATTTCATATTGATTCGGAGTCAGGAAAAATGAGACAAGCAACATCAACTAATTCGAATTTTGGAAATATTCTATCCCTGTGGGCAAATGACAGCTTTTGTTATGTTATAACTACACCGAAACCCTTCGTTCAATATAGATATGAGGACGGTGTATCTTTCGAACTCTGGCGAATTGATAAAAGAACGCTTGCGTTCACAAAAATGGATCACGACATGGAGCAGCCGGTTCCGCAGTCTTTAAATTACTGGCAAGTTATCCGTGTTGAATCAAACTTCTACGAAGCCTATGCGATTATAGAAGGAACAGATAAAGCTTTAACAGCTCGACTAGCCCGATTCGACAATAGGGGAAAGTTGTTAAGAACACAGGACAAAAGAATTGTACTCAACAACACTTTCACACGGGCAACAAATAGCAGTATGCCACTGGCTCCAGGTACAAGTAGGAACAGAAATGACAGACCAAATTACATGACGTGGATCTCTGATAAAACCGGAGAAAGCACAATACTTATTGTTGCACCGACTGCTATGTGTTATATGACATACCATTCGCCGTCTGATTCGTATTTTGTATATGGTTACATTGGTCCGAAACCACAAACTCCATCGCATACTCTGCACACCGGATTCTTCGTAGGGAAATTGGATTCATCTTTCAATCTTATCAAATTTATTGAACATGAAAATATACCGGAGGTAGTAGCTAATTCAACAATTCACTTGCATGCCACCCCTCATTCTCGCATGATTGCAGCATACACCAGTGGTCCTAATCTATTAATTGAATTAGGCGAACCTAAGATTCAATTTGATATTTCGTATAGTGATTTATCTATATTGAATACCCACGTAGTTGACAAATCGGGGTATGATAGAATAGGATCTAAAGCCGCCTCCGCAGGTAAACAATTTAATAACTGTCCGAAGAAAGTGCTCCCGGAGAACAGACAGGCTAAAATTCATATTCAGGTAGCCACTACTAACCGTCATTACATGATTATTTATGCAATATCGAGCAAAGGAACAATAACTATCACGAGTGAATCCCTGTAATCTAGATTTTGTGGATATCCGGTTTCACCTCCTGAAATCCGATCACAAGCGAAAGCGAAATGGTTCTCGCTTTTTTTGCTTGAATAAAAATAAAAGCGAGAAGTACCTACGTATAACGTCATGCATTACTAATTGTACAGAACTTCTCTGTTAATGTCCAATTTCCACACCCCAAAAAAATTCAGGTTGTTTGTGCACTATCAAACAACCTGAATCCTCAATAAGCCCGGAGGGGGCTCCCGGTAAAAATCAACCTTTGCGAACAACTTAACCCCTATTGTCTATTGTTCAGATTGATTCACTTCATCGTAGCCGATGACCGGGAGCCTTATTTTTCGCCTTTCCGGGCGGTTTAGCCTTAGTATGGCCTGGATTTGTCGTATTCGGATGATGTGGATTATTTCTGTTTTTCGTCCATCCCGGAGGTCCTGCCGGTGTTGTTCTTACCGCGACCACAGCACAGCTGCTGCTAAGCAGTGTCACGGCAAGAATCAACGTTGCGCATATAGTTTTCATGGGTTTACGTTTTAGTTTATCGATTTCAGTTTTATCACCGGCTTCAACACATATCCTCCATTCCCGGTCTCTACTACCGATGCTGTTGCATCAAAATCAAGCACCACCTGCACTACACTGTTCGGCTGTAACTCTTTATTAATATTTACTTTCAACCCGGTCTCCGATCCGCTGGGAACAACTAAAGAATATAAGCCTGTAGTAGTAAGTAAGGAGCTGTTCGGTCCTAATAACAAACGCATTTGTTGTACTCTACCCGCAGGCAAAAAAGCGGAATCAGCCAACACCGCGGTTACATCATTTTGAAGCGTTAATAAATCATAGACGCCTGCCTCTATCGGAACCGAAACCCAACCATGTGTTTCTGTGTGCACCTGAAGTCCGGTTATATCAATATTAACCTGCAAATAATTAGCCGGTGCATCGGTTAGTTTAATGGTCATCATTCCTGTCGGCGTTTCACGGTTACAACCTGTAAAACTGAGTGCAACTGCAATCGTTATCGACAAAACCGTTGAACCTAATACTAATGCTTTCATGGTAATCTGTTTTTATTATCGAATCAGTTCTGATCACCTATGCCAAGTTCTGTACCGAAATCGCAACTGCCTCATATTGGATAACTTATAAATTTTTGTAATCTGCCGTTTTTAATCAATATGAGAATTGGACAATCAAAATGATATTCCCACATCAATCTTGCACTCATTCTATCTCAAGCAAACATGAAGCGAATTCATCGAGATAATCACAACATCCGACGTTAATAAAACAGACTTAATAGTAATCGCGCTTACTATCCATTAATTCAAATTGAGAATACCGTTCTCATTTTGAAACTATCACTAATCATTTGCGGCAAATCATCCGTAAGGGAAACAATTGATTTCGTGATGCTTATCGTATTAAAGTAGCATGTTTCCTTTTTGGCATCACATTTTCAATTCAACTCTATAAATGCATATAAATGATGCGAACCACATAAGGTTAGCACTTATTGTAAGTAACACATAAAAATAAATGTCGGGCTATGAAAACATTAAAACCAATGGTGTTCGTTGTTGATGATAACGAATTTACCGCCAAGCAAATCAAACGAAATCTGGAACAGTCGTTTCCGTGTGAAGTATTGATATTTAGTAGCGCGACGGACGTTCTTCGGAATCTGTACCGAGAACCCAAATTCGTCCTGTCCGATTACCAATTATCTGCGCCGGGAGAAACAGGATTGAACGGAGAACAGTTGTTGATTTATTTAAAAGAACGAAAACCTCAACTGCCTGTTCTTATGTATTCTTCCAGAAATAGCATAGCGCTTGCAGTTCGCCTCATCAAACACGGAGCTGCTGACTTTATTCATAGTGATAGCACGCGCAGTTCGCGACAGTTTATGTACTTGCTGACAAAGCGAATTAAACTTGAACGTGAAAAACTACACAGTAAATCGCTGGAACGTCAAATTAACCTGGTTGGCGTTGGAATTACAGCGATGTTCGTCATTACAGTTATTGTGGTAAGCTCCACAAAGCCTGATATGTTGCCTTCTGTATTACTTGGATTTTTATTGGTGTTTGGCACCTTGTACTTCGCAGGAATTCCGCAAGTGATCCGTGATCTACGACTGAAGAGAAAACACGATTTATTTAGGAAATAGATGTACGAAGTTCCATAAAATGCATAGTTATGAATAAAAAGAAAGGTACTGTCCGAATAACGATTCTGGATGATAACGAAACGTATTGTTTGTTTCTTAATTCGCGATTGACACATCACCTGAATGGAAATTCCCTGCTTCCTCCGATGAAGTTCGAAATTACCCCGTTTACAAGTCCTGTTGACTTCCTAAACAACCTGCGACCCGATACAGATATTGCCATAATAGATTACCTGATCAATAACGAATACAATGGAATTCGCGTTTTAGAAAAGCTAAAAGAAAAATGTGCCGATTGTAAGGTCATCATCATTTCATCACACACCACAATCAATAGTTCCTTGCTGACAATACTTAAAGGAGCCGATTTATTTATAGCGAAAGACAAAGTTGGAATTATCAATATCTGTTACGCAGTAGAAAATTTCATAGAAAATCGCCAACCAAAATAATAAAAGTGTTAACTTATAAGTATAATTGAGGATTATGAAACAAGTTTGGTTCGAGCGATTGCTGGTGTTGCTGTTATTTATAATTCAAATTATTGTAGTCATTGTTGGATCCGTCAATTACAACAAAATGAATGCAGTAATCCGTCGTGTTGACGTGCCCTATCAAACGGTTCCCGGAATTACACTTGAACAGGAAATTCATACGGATCTGATTAACGCAGAACGTGCCGCGAAGTCCTTCTACCTTACTCGTCGGGGAAACTACTTATCAGATTATTTTACTACGGTTTATGATGTTGCGCCGAAAATAGATAGATTGGACACCATAGTTTGGTCAACTTCCAATCAAACCGCGTTAACCGATAGTTTAATTTCTTATTTCCAAAAACAATTGTCGGTGCTGAATACACTGATCTATTTAGAAAATAACGAGCAGGTTACCGACGAACTGCATTCCATTGCAGTGACTGCCGAAAAAATAAAAATTGACTCCTTCCTCATTCCCGTAACCACTGCACCGGCGACTAAAGAATCGAAATCCGAGAAAAAAAATTTCCTCAGTCGCTTATTCAGTAAACCGGAAAAGGAATCAGAGCATGAGGGTGACTCTATCCGGGAATACAGAAAAGTTGCCAGCATAGATAAAGCGCAAGCCAAAATCAAAGATGAAGTACAAAAAGTCCGCGTTGTACAAAAAGATAAATTAAAACAAATAAAGCAGCAAGAGTTCGAATTAACAGAATCAGGAATTAAAATTTCCCAAAAGATTCAGTCCATTATCGATGAAATAGAACGTATCGAACAGCGTAAAATACATACTTCGAATATAGAAGCCGGTATTGTAGCAGCAGATGCTCGTGCCATCAATCTGTCGTTCAGTATTACAATTGTGCTGCTGTTGTTGGCGGGAAGCGTGACGATTATCCGCTACTTTTTTATCAACGAGCGCCAACGGAACTACCTCAAACTTGAAAAACAAAAAGCGCTTCAGCTAGCAGACAGTAAACAAAACCTCATGGCTAATATCAGCCACGAAATGCGTACGCCGCTCAACGCGATCATTGGATTTGCCGACCAACTACTGGACACAAAACTTTCCGCGGAACAACTGGAACAGATGAATATTATCAAGCAGTCGTCAGAACATTTGGTTAAAGTAATTCACGACATACTAGATAATTCCCGTCTGGAGGCAGGTAAGCTCAAGTTAAATCCTTCTAACTATTCACCAAGAAAAAGTATAGAGGAGGTAATCGCAATGCTACGCATACAGGCCGGCTTAAAACAAATTCGAATAACTGAATCATTCACCGATGACATTCCGGAAGTTATTTTTGGAGACGAACTACGATTAAAACAATCTCTTATAAATATTATTGGAAACGCTGTTAAATACACTTCAGCGGGCAGTATTCATGTTAATGTTGAGCGAAAAGACGAGGCGCTTCGTATACAAGTAAAAGATACGGGCAGCGGAATTCCGCAAGACAAACTGGCATCCATGTTCAACAGATTTGAACAAGCTAGTGAAAAACTTAGTGGATCCGGAGCAGGCTTAGGATTACACATCACTCGACAACTAATGGAATTGCAAGGTGGAACTATTGTATTACAAAGTGAAGCCGGGAAAGGCACAACAGTAACTTTAATTTTACCGTTCCGGGAAGTTGAAAAATCGGAAAACAGTACAATTAAAGCCACTAATCACGACACTAATAATTTCTCTTTACAACATCTTCGTGTTCTTATCGCGGATGACGAATTATTTAACAGGAAACTTTTACAACGTTTACTTCGCAAATACGGGAATACCCCTGATGAAGCCGAAAATGGACGAGAAGCATGGGAAAAAATTCAATCAACCAAATACGATGTTGTCTTAATGGATGTGCGCATGCCGGAACTGACCGGAATTGAAGTAACAGAGTTGGCAAGACAATCCGATAACGCTCAAATAAAGGATGTTGTCATCATTGGTCTTACAGCAGGTTTAGAATCCGAAAAAACGGAACGTTGCATGAAGGCGGGCATGAATGCGATGTTACCGAAACCGTTTACAGAACCTGCTTTGATTGACACAATACGAACAACTTTAAATAAAAAGTTATGAGTAACGTCCTCAAATCGTATGATCCGGTCGCCGTTCAGCTTATTGGTGATGGCGATAAGGCTTTCCTTCGGGAGATGCTTGAACTTTTTATTCGAAATACGAATACATCGCTACAAGGTTTAACAACTGCCGTTGAAAAACGTAATTTCTCATTAGCGGCAAGTTTATCCCACAAAATGCGTGGCCCTGTAAATCACCTTGGTGCAGAGAAGTTATCAGCGAGTCTTAAACGTTTGGAAGATTTGTGCGTACAACCAACTGTAAATCCGAATGACGTTGTACCTTTGTTGCAGCAAACACAACAGCAATGTGATCAATTAATTCACGAGCTTTCGTCGGATTGGAACATTGCGAAATAAACGCAAGTTATGAGCAGGGTAAGTCATCCGATACTAATTCATGTCATTGAAGATAATGAATGGTACAACCGCTTGTTGGTACACAGTATTGAGTCGAATCCCGACTATCAGGTAAAATCTTTCTTCGCCGCAAAAGAGTTCTTATCCGCATTAAAAACGCAAACTCCTGATATTGTTACCATTGACTTTCAACTTCCCGACATGAATGGTCTGGAATTATTAAAAGAAATCAAGGCTATCAAACCGGAAACTGAAATTATAATAATATCAGAACAACAGGATATTCAGACCGTAGTTGAATTCTTTCGACTAGGAGTGTACGACTACTTGGTGAAAGAAAAAGATATTCGCAACAAACTTCTCAACACAATCGGGCACATCTTAAAAAAACGCTCCCTCGAGCAACAAGTACAATCACTCACCCGCGAAGTCAGTAAAAAATATAATACGCGTAGTGAAGATGCGATGATCGGAAAAAGTCCGGCATTGCAGCGTGTTCGAGAACTGATTGATAAAGCTTCCGGGACTACAATTAATGTTATTATTACCGGAGAAACGGGCACAGGAAAAGAGGTTGTAGCAAAATCTATCCATTACGGATCACAACGCGCAACAAAACCTTTTGTGGCTGTTAATGTTGCCGCCATTCCTTCCGAACTTATTGAAAGTGAATTGTTCGGTCATGAGAAAGGTGCGTTTACAGGCGCTACTACACGACGCATCGGAAGATTTGAAGAAGCAAATGGTGGTACATTATTTCTTGATGAAATCGGAGAAATGGACATTGCTGTTCAGGCCAAACTATTGAGAGCTTTACAGGAAAAAGAAATTACGCGCATCGGTGATAATAAAAAAATAAAGATTGATTGTAGAATACTTGTTGCCACGCATCGCAACCTGCAACAGGAAATTACTCAAGGACGATTTCGTGAAGATCTGTATTACCGATTAGTTGGATTACCAATAGAATTACCGCCTTTACGTGATAGAGGAAAAGATATCCTGCTGCTGGCGAACAAATTCATTGCTACTTTTTGTCAGGAAAACGGATTAAAAACCAAACAGTTATCGCAAGAAGCTGAGAAAAAATTAACGGCCTATTCATTTCCGGGAAACATCCGAGAACTCAAATCTATCGTTGAACTCGCCACAGTGTTATCGAACACGGAACAGATAAGTGCAGATGATATCAAGCTGTCTACAACAGATACGTTGGCTGAAATCATTGGTGATGAGATCACGCTTCGTGAATATTCGATTCGTATTGTAAAAAACTACCTGCAACGTTACAATAACGATGTAAAGCAAGTAGCCGAAAAACTGGACATTGGTGTAGCCACTATTTACCGCATGCTCAAGGAAGCTGATGATTCAAATTGAGAACCGGATTCTCAATTTGAAAAAGCAATACACTTTCCGATTATTCCACTCCATTGATTTTAAGGCATTTCTACACTCCCAAAGCTTTGGAATAAAAATGGCATGATGTGTTGTATAACAAAAACAACTCGTCATGAATACGCTAATAAAAATTACAGGAATTCTTGTTACAGGCGCATTGATGTTGGTTTCCTGTAACCAAGAAAATTCAGAAGAACTTGCATTGCAACAACAGCAGAAGTTTGCTCGTCAAGACTCACTCTTAAACGAATATGTTCAATTGTTGAATGACATAGATGCGAGTCTGGATGAAATTCGAGACAATCAAGGAATGATTGTTTTGGGACCGGAGAGCAATGTGGATGAAAACGTTCCGAAGGACGAACAAATCCGAAGGAATATATCCATGATTAAGTTCGTGCTTGACGCGAAACAACAAAAACTGGTTCAGCTCGAAGAATCCTTATCCACCTCTAACCAAAAGGTAAGTTCATTGCGAGCCATCACAAAGGCTTACGAGAAAAAAATAAAAGATTCACAAAAGGAAATTGACGTACTGCAAGAACAATTAGTTGCGGCCAAAACAGAAAACCAGAATCTTGAAAAGTCCGGACGTGAATTGTATCAGACCAACAATTTGCTGAAGCAAGAAAAAACCGAGCTGCAACAAGAAATGATCCGGCAACGCAACATCATAAATACTGCTTGGTATACATGTGGCACAAAAAAACAGTTGCAAGAAAATAACATTCTTGCCAAAGAAGGTTCATTATTATCAGGAAAGAAGTATGTGCTCAAAGGCGATTTAAATCGCGACAAATTCACTTCTGTAAATATTCAGGAAACGCAAGTTGTACCTATTAATGCCAAAAAAGCCAAGTTAATTACGGCACATCCGTCCGATTCCTATCGCCTGGTACCAACCGAGAAGGGAACGATCCAATTAGAAATTATTCAGCCGGAAACATTCTGGAGCATTTCCAAATATCTGGTAATTCAAACGGCATGAAAGGCGTAAAGTGAATTGAATAACATTTAACCAAACTTAAAAACACTTATTATGAAAACTCCACTCTTTTTTATCGCCACGATGCTGACTCTCGTAGTAAGTTGCAGTAAATACGAAGAGTTGCAGAATAACAGAATTGAACCACACGATCTTCTGTCGGATGACAAATACAGACTATTAGTAGTAGAAATACAATACATCGACGGATACGGCCCGGATACCGAAGCTTCTGAAAAGCTACGCCAATTACTAACTAAACATTTGAACAAACCGGGAGGAATTGTTCTACAGTTCAGAGCTATAGAAGGACCTTCAAAATCGGTTTACGACATTAGCGATATTCAAGCAATTGAAAAAGACAAAAGGACGCACTACGTTGACGGGAATACGGTGTCCGCGTACTTCTTGTTTCTGAATGGTTCTTACGCCGGTGACAGTCCTGACAGAAAAGTGCTGGGTGTCGCATATGGCAGTACCTCAATGGCCGTTTTCGGAAAAACGATAGAAGAGTTTTCAGGAGGGATTGGGCAACCATCTACATCTAAACTACAAACTACGGTGATGCAGCACGAATTTGGTCACATTCTGGGGCTGGTTAATACAGGATCGCGCATGGTGCATCCACACGAAGACGGCAGTCACCCGCATCACTGCGATAATAACTCCTGCCTGATGAACGCAACAGCAGAGACTTCCGCGGTCGCCAATCTACTATTCTCGGGAGATGTTCCAACACTCGATCAAAATTGCATTAATGATCTTATTGCTAATGGTGGCAAGTAATAATCAATCAATCATAATCATAATTATTCCAATCAACTCGTTAATCACATAAAGAAAGGAAACAAGCCATGAAAACTCTAAAATTAATAGTCATTGTAATGCTGACATTTTCGTTGCTGCCTGAATATCATGCCCAACAAAAGACATCAGGTGCAGGTTCATCTTCTTACACGACCGCGATTGGCTTACGAGCCGGTGGAACCTCGGGAGTTACCTTCAAACGGTTTATCAATCAGCCCACAGCAATTGAAGTTATCGCCGGCGTCTGGCCGTACGGATTTTCAGGAACCGTTTTACTGGAACGTCACGCCAACGCCGGACTCGAAGGACTTTCATGGTATTATGGCGGAGGTGGTCATGCTACCGTTCGCAGTGGTAGAGTATATTATCGGTATGATCATCCGCGTTACAAGTATTACTATGCTACTGAAAGTAGATTGGGATTAGGAATAGATGGCATCGTTGGTTTAGAATACAAAATCAAACCAATTCCATTTGCGATAAGTCTCGACTTGAAACCATTCGTTGAAGTAAATACCGGAGGATATGTATATCTGGGAATGGATCCTGGATTAGGAATTAAAGTTGCATTCTAAGCTATCACCAATTTAAATGCAAACGAGAGCATCACGTCAACAAGGATGCTCTCGTTTCATTTCAACAAGACATCTCCTCTACAACTTAAACTCCTGATTAATCAACTCTTTATCATTATTAGTGTACACGACATAATAAGTGCCAGGAGCCCAGCCCTGAATTTGCATCTTAAATTCAAACGTTACTTTGCCTTTCGGACAACTCATCGTATTTGGATTAGTCACCAATACTTTTCCGGTTGAATCTTTAATCATACCCTTTATTTCTACGGGCTCTGTGGCAGTAAACGAAATATCTCCACTTATAACTTTTGGAACCACCGTCATGGGCTCTCCGGGAACCTGACGAATGGAAGAACGCGTATGGTACCAAACGTCTTTCTGACCCGTAAGTTGACATAACGTGGAGCGTAACGCTTTAGTTGTTGCAGGATTATCCGTTCCTACATAACCTATGTTTTCATTATTGGTGACACACCAAATCGCGTGCTGAATAGTGCCCTGATCTTTAATTTTTAAGGAGTCCATCACGTGCAACAAACGCTGCAATTTCAAATTCTCCGGCGCTCTAAAAGTAAACGCACTATTGACGCCCGGACTTCTATCCGTAAGCTCCGTGCAATAACCAAAAAACTGTAAGTTCTTCGATGCGCCACCTTCCAGCGCAAACAATTCCTCGTTACTGTTAATTAAAGTTTGTTCATCATCTTCATCCGGAACAAATGCTGAACCTTGAGTCAAACGCAATTTCAGCGATTTTTTGGTTAAGTTTTTTACTTTAATCTTTATCCCGTCACCCTCATACGAATGATAAGGCAAGACTGACAGTTCAATCTTTTTTTCAGCTAAAGCTTGTTCCAGAGAAAGTGCGTTATCCTTAGCAGCAAAAGCAAGTAAGCCGAATACCGGCAGTGCAAAAATCCATTTTAACATGTGCAATAAGATTGAGGTTTGATTGTATAACGTGAGAAGTTCCACTTTGGTACAGCACAAAAAAAATTCTACCGTATGACGGCAGAATTTTAAATATGTAAAGAAGTAAATTACTTACCGCCCTTAACTGCAGCCAAAGTTGCCTTCTTCAAGCGCTTTCCACGACCTTTCAATTTCTTGAAGGCCATTACTTCCGCTTCTGAATACACCTTGTTGCGACCTTCCTTGTGGTAGGTCAACAATCCCTGCTTTTCATAGCTGATTAATGTTGCAGCAGTAATTTTTAATTTCTTCAAAACATCCGGCGTATAAATTTTGTCGGAAATTTCGCGTTTCGCAGCCGGAGCCTTCGCGCTGGAAGTTGAACCGCCACCTTGTTTCAAATTGCGCAATTCCTTTTTGATTAAACGCAATTCACGCAACATGAGGTTGAATACCTCAAAGTCAATTACAAATCGTTTCTTGAGCATTTTAATTTGAATTGTTGGTTAGTACGCACAAGATACTATTAATTATTAAAATAAATAGATCTAACGGGGTAAGTAGTTTTACCAAGTCAAAAGTGACTTTCACCAAGTGGCACACCGGTTCATTCCGAATAACGACGAATATTGGCACATTAATTAAAACTAATGAGCCATGAAAAAACAACTTATTACCTCAGCAACCGCAATATTGCTGCTTGTTCAGCTTCAGGCAGGTGGATTGTACGACCAGCTTTGTGAGTTTAATCCCAATTGGGGCAAATACGCTATCCGCAGTCCGAAAGGGGAACGTATGGCGTTTCGCAGCGATCGCGAATACATTCAAACACATTTATTGCATGTCCTGCGCATTTTGCATGAAAATCCGACGGACCAACTTAGCGATGCTCAACAACAGCAGCGCACTAAGCATTTGCTCCGACTAACGCAATATCGCGAAGCGGGAAATTTTCCGTTGAACTATTATAAAAAAGAACGAATCCCGGTTTTCATTGATGAACATGGCACCCATTGTGCTGTTGGCTATTTAATGCAACAGAGCGGACATGAGCATCTTGCTCAACGTTTAGCAGCTGAAGACAATTACATTTGGGTAAAGGACATTAAAGATCATGAAGTGATTCTTTGGCAGCAACAATCAGGACTGACTTTAGAAGAATTGAAATTGATACAAGGTGCATACGATAACTACCTTCCTTACGCGTGGCTGTTGACCAACAAAATTGAAGTACCGCAGAAACCGGAAGTAATTGTACGTTACTTCGACACACCTCGTCCGGGTAAAATCACCAACAAAACAACGGATAATATTTGGGTGAAAGGTGAAGGCTCGGGCGGTGTATTAAACGGCAAGTGGATTCAATATCAGGAAGCCGGGAAGCCCTGGATTATTGGTTACTTCAGCGATGGACAGCGAACCGGACAATGGGCAGAATATTATCAAGGAACTACACAGTTATGTCGTACCGAGAACTGGAGAAACGATAAACTCAACGGCATTCGCACACGTTACGATCGTCAAGGCAGAATAATTGAAGAAATTGTATTTAAAGAAGGGAAAGCCGTTAAAAAAACCAATTACACATTGAATGACTCGCTTACCTGGATTCGCATTCCCATCGACTCTAACATTGTTAAAACGGAAGTGTATAATTACGAAGGTTTATTGATTGCATCCGGTAAAGAGCGTATCCACAATCCCGGCAATTTGCAATGGTTTCAAAATATTGAACTGACCGCGTTAAATACGATGTTCCTTCCTTCTGCTGAAATCAGTCCTATTTACAGCGTCGGAAGAAGTCGCAGCACCTATAATCCCGGACGACCTTCACTTTTTGAAACACCTCCGTTGGTGAATTATTTGAAAGAAGAACGTTGGGTGTATTATCGTGAATACAAATACCAAGCGCATCATCCGGGCGACTTCCGACAGTATTTAAAATTTCAATACCGCCATTTTTCGCATGAACTACTGGGCAATCTCCGTCCATTCACCGAGCAATTACGAACGATTCATGCAGATTCAATTGAAGTCATTTATGAATCCAATCAGATGAATGAAATGTATGCCCGCCATGGAGCAGGTTCGTTAAACTTAAAAGTGGAGTATTACGAAAACGAGATCAATCTCAATCAGAATACGATGTATTTACCCTTATGGGCTACAACATCTCCCAAAACGATTAAAAGTTGCGGAGAAGTAGATGCAACCGGAGCCTGGATCGGTTTTCGTAAACATTATAATGTGAAAGGACAAGTGTACAAAACCGAAAATTATCTGATCGCGTGGCGCGAGGAAGACTAATGAAACCCAATAACAGCAGGAATTACACGTTAGTATATTCCTTACTTTTGAATATATCCATGAGAGCTCAATTCCTGCTGTTATTTTTTATTGCGTATACCTGCAGTTGCTTCGGGCAAATCAATACCATCGGCGGGCCCATACCGGCTCATACGAATAATTCGTTAAATACCGCATCTCACAATGTGGTATTAGCTATGGAAGCAGATAAATCGCCGGATGAAATTGCGGAATCGTTTTATCAACTTTCTTTGGAATTATCACAAACAGGAGATTACGTCCGCGCCGAATCTTATTTGAACAAAGCAATAACAGAATCTGCTAAGGGTAAAGGTAAAAGGCAACACGTTTACTACCGTGAGTTGGCACGAATACAAGAATTACAACAGCAATATTCATCTTCTGTTATCAATTATAATAAAGCAGCGAAACTATGCGCAGATAGTACACTTGCACGCATCAATAGAAATGATGCAGCACGCGTGCAATTATTGGATCCTGCACAACAACTCGTATATCTGCAAGCTAATGCAAGTTTGCTGGAGAAATCAAATCTTCCATCAGAGCAGAACAATAATTTGCAGCTGCAAGTATTAACCAATGCCGCAATGAACAACACGTCCGGCGCAATCGAATTGCAAAGGAACATTGTCAGAATCACTCCGGATTCACTGCCGGAACAGAAAGCGCTGCAGTATATTCAACTTGCCGAATTATACTTAAAAGAAGAAAAAGTCGATTCGTCCATAGCACAATGGGAAAGCGCGTATCAATTGGCTGTGCGAGCCGGAAATATTGAGTTATTACAAAAGGCGACCTTACGTTTACAAACACTATATCGGGAAACCGGACAACAAGATAAAGAGCTTGAATTATTACATAGTTTCTTGAATAATACGCTCCAAGTTTTGGAACGTGACAGCACATTTATTAATCGCACCGTGTTTCAGCAAACTGAAAAGCGCATTACTGAACTCGAACGTGATCGTGCCGCAAAAGATGAAAAAATAAGTCAACAAGATACCTACAACACACAACTTCTCATCGCAATCGGCTCATTGCTTGTACTTAGTGGTGGCATCGTAATTGCATTGTTGGTGATAAGGAAGAAGAATAAAAAAATTGAATTACAAGCATTACGTCGCGAGATGAGTCCGCACTTCGTATTCAATAGCCTGAATAGCATCAATCAATTTATCGCGGGACAAGATGAACGTGCTGCTAACCGCTATCTTACATCGTATTCAGAGTTGATGCGACAATTCATGGATAACGCCGGAAAAGATTTTATTCCGCTATCGGATGAAGTGAGTTTACTGCGCAAGTATTTGAATTTGGAACAACAGCGCTTCCCGGATAAATTCACCTTTCAACTAGATGTTGCTCCCGAGATTGAACAGGGTGAATTTGACATTCCGAATATTTTAATTCAACCTCATGCTGAAAACGCCATTTGGCATGGACTGCGTTATAAAGAACAAAGTGGTGAGCTTCACATTCGGATCACGAAATTGAACGAATATTTAATCGCTACCATTGAAGACAATGGAATTGGTATTACTGCCAGTCAACAAAATAAAACGGAACACCAAAAGCGACATCGATCGATGGGTATGCAAAATGTTCGGGAACGAATTCGTTTGCTGAACGCATTGTACGGTAGAAACATTACTTTGCAACTGGAAGAGCCGCAACGTGGCGGTGTTAAAGTAACCTTGCAATGGAAGATAAAAAAGTAACCGCAGTCATCGTAGAAGACGAGCCTACCGCAAGGGACGTATTACGTACTTATCTGCGTAAATATTGCCCGGATGTTGAAGTGCTTGCGGAAGCTACCGATGCCAAACAAGCCATTCGTGTCCTGCACGAAACGAAACCGGAATTGGTTCTCATGGATGTGGAAATGCCTCATGGTACCGGATTTGACGTGTTGGATGCATGCGAAGACCTGAACTTTCAGACCATATTTGTTACGGCATACGCACAATATTCAATTCAAGCGCTTAATCAAAGTGCTGCGTACTATTTATTGAAACCGTTAAATATTGATGCATTGATAGAAGCTGTTACAACTGCTAAAAACAAAATGGAGCAGTCGCGCGTGTTACAGCATAATCAAATCATTAGCGCTAATATTCGGGAGACGCACCAAAATCGTCGTCAAATAATCATTCCTACACTGGAAGGATTTGAAGTGGTAAAAGCGCAGCAAATTATCCGCTTACAAGGAAACGGGAACTTTACGGACATCTACCTTGATGATGGAACTAAAAAAATGGCTTGCCGATTTTTAAAACATTACGACGAAAACCTTACGCTTCCCTTCCTAAGAGTTCATAAATCGCACATCATTAATACCGACTACGTAAAATCCTATTCCAAATCAGGTGGCGGTGTGGTGACTTTAACTGATGGTTCAGAAGTAGATGTTTCCCCAACGTATAAGGAGCAGTTCTTACAACTCTTTTCTTAACCGCTACTCTACCCGCTTCATGTTCAACTCCTTTACCGGAGCAATAACAATCGGCACTTTTTCAATGTACACCGAGCTGGTATCAAGTCCAAATGCCGCTTCCTCCGACATACTGAAGAAC
The DNA here is from genome assembly GCA_937974275.1 of uncultured Flavobacteriales bacterium. GTDB lineage: Bacteria > Bacteroidota > Bacteroidia > Palsa-965 > Palsa-965. The sequence goes on along the minus strand of CALJIF010000132.1, from coordinate 19,416 downwards.
TTCAGAATATTATAAATATCCAGATAAATTTTTTCCATCACCGGGAATTCATTGTCGTAAGACATGTGCTTTTCAATCACGACAAATCGGAAGTCGCCGATAACTTTTTCCTTGCTTAACGATTCGTATCGACTCACAATATCCACTTCATGATTAGCCACCAAATCTTCCACCACCTTACGGAACATTAAATTAATTCGAGGTGCAATTCGGAAACCTAAACGGAAGTCGATTCGAATAACATCGTTTTTCATGATCTCCGTTACCTTGTATTCCATGCGGTACGGTTCATCCATGACATCCACGTGCACGAACCAATAAATGTCAGCCCGCTTCGGCTGCTTTTGCATGATGGAATAAATAATCTTTGCTTCAATTTCATCCGGCTGATTCGCACTGGTCAGATACACTAAATGTGTGCTGTATTTGCTTACCGTAACATCTTTACTCAACTGATCCAACAACGGTAAGTATTGATCCAACTTGGTAAATTCCAAATAACGATTTCGAATTTTACGTGCCTGCTGCCAACTGTACATGATCGTAAACAGCACAAATGCGATCAACAAACTCATCCAACCGCCATGCGTGAACTTGTTCATGTTGGCGACAAAAAACGAACTCTCGATCACCAAATACACCAATACAAATCCGATGATAAAAATCATATTGTAGCGGCGAATACGCATGAAATACGTTAATAATCGTGATGACATGAGCATACCCAAAATAATCGTCAAGCCGTAAGCTGCTTCCATTGCCGCAGATTCTTTGAAATACAAAACAACAGCAATACAGCCGATCATCAGCATCCAGTTGATTGATGGAATGTACAGTTGACCGCGGGTTTCGGTCGGATACTTGATTTTTACTTTCGGCCAGAAATTGAGTCGGATTGCTTCGTTTATTAAAGTAAACGATCCACTGATCAAAGCCTGACTCGCAACAACGGTGGCAACGGTTGCAATACCAATTCCAACGGGCAGGAACCATTCGGGCATGATGGAATAAAATGGATTTCTGCCATCTAACGATTGGCCTTCAAGACTAACCAACCAAGCCGACTGTCCGAAGTAATTTAAAATCAACATTGTTTTTACGAATATCCAACTAGTCTGAATGTTCTTTCGGCCGCAATGTCCCAAATCCGAATACAAAGCTTCAGCTCCTGTGGTACATAAAAACACGGCACCTAAAATCCAGAATCCGCCGGGATGCAACACCAATAACTTGTATGCGTAATATGGATTTAACGCTTTAAGAACTTCAGGTCCGTGAGAGATATTTGCAATTCCCAAAACACCCAACATCACAAACCACAACAACATCACAGGTCCGAAAAACTTACCGATAAAATTGGTCCCGAATTGCTGAATAAAAAATAACGCAGCAATAATTGCAATGACGATTGGAACAGTCGGAATATCACGGAATGTTTCCGTCATACGCAAACCTTCAATTGCTGAAGAAACAGAAATTGGCGGTGTAATAATTCCTTCTGCAAGCACCGCTGATCCACCAATTAGCGCCGGATACAACAACCACTTCACTTTCGTCTTCTTCACTAAGGTGTACAATGCAAAAACTCCACCTTCACCTTTGTTATCTGCTTTAAGCGTAAGAAAGACGTACTTGATTGTAGTTTGCAAAGTCAATGTCCAGATGATACACGACAAGCCACCGAGAACTGTGTCGCTATCGATCGGGCCTTCACCGACAATTGCTTTTAGTACGTATAACGGAGAAGTTCCGATGTCGCCGAAAATAATTCCTAAGGTGACGAGTAATCCTGCTGCGGTTACTTTAGAATGTAAGGAATGGGAATGGTGCCCCATGTGGATGATGTTTGAAAATAACGCACAAAGGTAGAATAGTAGTGCAAATGAGCGTTGATTTTTATCAATAAAAACGGTAGTTCACGCGTTCTTTTGCATCCCGAACTATCCCCGCATACACGTATCTTTGCGCTTTCTATACAAAACCTGAACTTATGAAAATCGGCATCCTTCGCGAAGGCAAACTTCCCCGTGATAAACGTGTTCCATTTACACCCGCACAATGTGTCATTTTACAACGTGAATTTGGAGTGGAAGTGTTGGTGCAACCCAGCGACTGGCGAGGCTTTTCGGACGATGAATATCGTGCGGCGGGAGTACAGTTACAGGAAGATTTATCCACCTGTGACGTACTGTTGGGTATTAAGGAAGTTCCAATTGCGAGTTTGATTGCCGGTAAAAAGTACTTTTTCTTTTCGCATACGATCAAAAAGCAACCGCACAATCAAAAATTGATGCACGCCTTAATTGCGAAGAAAATTCAAATGATCGATTATGAATGTCTGACTGACCCGGATTTCAACCGTATTATTGGTTTTGGTCACTTCGCAGGAATTGTAGGCGCTTATAATGGTTTACGGGGATACGGATTGCGATTTGGATTGTTCGATTTAAAGCCGGCCTATCAATGTCGTGATATGGTGGAACTGAAAGAAGAATTAAAGAAGGTGAAGTTGCCAAACATGAAAATGATTGTTACCGGCAATGGACGCGTAGCCAATGGAGCAATTGAATTATTGGGATTATTGCACATTCGCCGCATCACGCCTTACGAATTCACGCATTATTCGTTCCGCGAAGCGGTATATACGCAGTTACATTCGTACGACTATAACGAAGCGAAAGATGGAGCTCCTTGGGATAGAGATCGCTTCTACAAAAATCCTGAACAATTCCGCAGCACGTTTGCCAAATTCACGCCACACTGCGACTTGCTGATACATTGCTCATTCTGGGATCCGCGGGCGCCGAAGTTGTTTGAAAAAACAGACATGAAAGGTCCTGAATTCCGCGTGAGTGTTATTGCTGATGTAACGTGTGATATCGACGGCTCTATTCCAAGTACAACCAAGTCATCCAGCATTACCGAACCGTTTTACGGATACAATCCGCAAACAGAAACTGCAGTGGACAAGCCTTTCGAGAATTCTGCGATAACCGTAATGGCAGTAGATAACTTACCCTGTGAATTACCTCGTGATGCATCGGAAAGTTTCGGCAAAGAGTTGCTGGAAAAAGTGATTCCCGCATTGTTGGGTAACGATCCCGACGGACTAATAGAACGTGGCAGCATTTGTAAGAATGGTGCCCTGTTACCGAGATTTAATTACCTTTCGGACTACGCTTTGTAACCCCAATGCATCTCCCCCATGAAAAAAATACTGTTAATTATTATCGTCTTCTGGACGGCATCAATTCGTGCGCAAAATCCTGAAGGATTATCTGTTCGTTTCGGAATTAACACGGCATATCCCAAATGGAATCATGTTAATCTGCTATTTCGTGAATACGCCGAACTGCGTCCATGGCTTACTGTTAAACCCGAAATGACCGAACTGATGGGCGGATGGAACATAGGTTATGCCCTATCAGGAGAGCGCTTTTGGTTTGATATGGATTATATGTCGAACAGAAATTCCATGCGTTACAAAGGCATTGACTCGATGGGCGTTGAACAGAAAGGAACATTTGCACTAATTGACAGAAGCATTAGTCTTTCTGCAGGATTTAAATTTGTTGATACGCCAATAATTCGAATGGGCTTATTTAGTGCACTGTCCTTTCATCCGATGGTCATCAAGCAAGCATCCAATTTTGAGTATGCAACAACATTTGCAGCATGGTTGCTGACGAACCCTTTTAAAATGAGCGGATCCGTACATCCAATTGATACGAAAATGTTTCTTGCCGCTAAAATTGGTGCCAGTATTCAGATCGGGAACAGATTTGGAGTAACGTACGAACCCTACTATATGCTACCGTTCTGGAAAACAGATTTCAAATCAACACGCGATGAACTGAATGTAAACACAACTTCAGCTTATTCGGATGAACAATTCAAAGACAGTTTAAAACACTGGGGAATGCGTTTCATTTTCTATCTCGGAGTTTTCGAATAATTAAGGAACGAGAAACGTTTTATAGTTGGTCAACGTTACTCCTTTAACGCGAAATTTATTGAGCGTAGTCTGATGCTTTTCCAGCTCCTTGCCGGCAAAACCATCATACACACTATACGCTCCCGGAGTTTTTGCCAGTGCATCCATTTTCTGTAACGTTTGCACGTACACCATTTCGTTGAGTGTAAATGCTACTCGCAAATTTTTATTCGCCATAAACTTCTTATACATCTCCGGATAAAATTGCTCCGCATATTCAAGGTACCATGCGATAAACAAAGAGAATTCAAAGTACGCAAAGTACGTTCCGCGAGCCTGTCCCAATAAGGCTTTACCGGTTTTCTCATCACCCAGGGAAAATGCTTTTTCCGCTGCTAAAGTTGCGGCTGTGCAACCATTCTGATACGCGGAAAATTCATCCATCAATCCGAATATTCCATCTACATTCGAACTAACATTCGAACCTTCGCCCATGTACGTTTTGTATCGAAAGATTTGATTCGGTGCATCTGCAGGTATAATTGCCTTTACTTCTTCCGACTTAAAACGATCAGAACGTTTCATATCAATAATAATTCCCGGCTGAATAAGTGCATTCCCAAAACCATTACAGTGATGAACGGTTTCGTGGATCACCGTTTCAAATTCACTGAACAATGCTCCACGCGCAGTGTCTCCATCCCACTCTATGCGCTGTCCGTTGATCACTGTATAATAACATGATGGTCCGCAATAATGTTTGTCAATAATCGGCGTGAAAGGCGATACATATTTATCCGTTAAACCAATGTAATATGATTTTACCCATGCCGCAGCATCAAACCCGGCTTCATAACCATAGTTGTTCTCCTTAGTCTTTGCAGGAGTAGCAGATGTTTCAGGAGTTTTTACAGGAGTGATGGTATTATCCGGAAGTTGATCTTCAGCCTTAAGCAAAGGATTGTACGTCCAGTCGCGTGCATACTCTTCTTCATCATCCGGGCGCATGATTTCATTCTTCCCCAACAGCATATCGATGCGACTCTTATGCAATCCTTGCTTCGAAACGAAATACGTTTTCCCGGCAACAGAAGTAAAACCACGCTTTTTATTCTCGCTTACAAAAGTGATGCGCTTACGACGCTGAGCGTATGTGCCGTAATCGTGATAGATTTTTTTGTTGGTGTATTTGGTATGCTGATAAGTGCCGTCATCGAACAAACGCAACACTAATAGTAGCTTGTCGCTCTGCTTCTTGTGATAAGCATAAATAAGATTGGCTTCATTATTATCCGCGACAGCGAATAAAGGCAGCAATGCTAGCAGTAAAGGAAGGACGATTCTTGGCATGGCTCAAAAAATTACAGGTTGAGTAGCGTAGAATCATGAAATAGCGTTTACAGGTTAACGACTATTAAGCTGCCAATATTGTGCCAAAATTAAAATGCCCAATAGTCATTCATCACTTTTTGCAGGTAAGCTTGTCCACGTCTGCCTAATCGCAAAGAATCGCCGGGCTGCACAAACTTCTTGTGATCCACACGACCATCAACCCACCATGTGATGTATCGATTGGGTTCAATCCAGCCCATACCCTCCTCAAATGCGAAAAAAGCAAAGTGTTTTGCAGTGCGATTAAAAACATCTTTACTGTACACGTAATCTTCGGCAGGCAGTTGCAACTGCGTAAGTAATGTTTTTGCAAGATCCGTTTGGGAAACAGTTTCGGTGTAATTCCAACCACGATATTGTTCCTTCAACACTTCACCAAAAAACAACATAGGAATACGACGGTAGCGAGGATCGTTAAATGCCCAATTTTTCGGTGAGTTGTGACTGTGATCAGAAACAAAAACAAATAATGTATTATTATACCATGGCTGCTTCTTTGCATCGTGAATAAATTCCTTCAGGCAACGATCAACATACAAAACGGAATTGATATAATCTTTTTCCTTGCCGCCCCAGTTCAACTCGTGTTTCATCGGAAAGTCGAAAGGACCGTGCGAACTCAGCGTAAACATAGATGCAAAAAATGGCTGCGTTGTCCCCTTTAAATCCTGCAATTGACGACGGAATAAATATTCATCTGCAACACCCAATTTCCCTTGAGGAATGGAATCATCAAAATCATCACCTTCAATAATTTTATCGAACTCATTGAAATACATGTACGATCGGATGTTTCCATAACTCAACTGTCCACCGAATGCGAATGAGCTCTTGTACCCTGCTTTCTTCAGTTCCTTATTAATACACGGCAACTTAGGATACTTGTTGGGTTGCGTAATGATGGATGTCCGTGGTTGCGCAGGAAAACCTGAAAAAACAGCAGCCATTCCTTGGTCAGACAATCCGCCACTTGCGTAACAGTCGCTGAACAAAATTCCGTGTTGTGCAATTGAATCGAAGAATGGAGTTATGCTGTCGTAGCCACCGCATGATTTTACCAAATCCGCCGACCAGCTTTCCAACACGACCAAAACGATATTAGGTCGTTGCACGCGAAATACCGACACTGTCGAATCGGGGTTTACGCTATAAAGTGAATCTAAAATTGCATCTGCTTCATTATTCTTCATAAACGCATACGGCTCACCACCTTTTGCGTTTTCCAAAATGCTCGCCGCAAGATGAAAAGCAGAATTTACCGAAGTAAGATTTAATGCATTGTTACCGGAATAGTATGCATCACTGACATTAGCAGGAATTTGTTGCACACCACCACGAATGGCCAACATCAAAAGCGGAGGCATTAGCAGCGTGGTTAATGTAGGTTTCCACCAGGGCGAACGAGGCAAGATATCCTCGGGATGCACACGACGATTGTACAGGCGAATTCCTAAAAATGAAAATCCAATTACCGCAGGAATTCCAAGACCCAATTGCCACCACGATGCGGTATGAATAACTTCAAGAGGATTACCCAAAAACCAAATGGCCTTGAAAGTCAGTTTGTGGTGCCATTCATCGTACACCGGTAATTCTCCGATCGTGATCCATCCAAGTGTGATAATCCATAATGCCGTAAATACTTTAGCCAGCGTTAACCAGAATTGTTGCTGCGTCCACATATGAACTACAACCATTAACCATGGTAATGCCATAAAGTAACCGCACATTGCCGTATCCAAATACAAACCGTAAACAAAAGATGCAACGGCTTCCAACACGCCTGCACTCCACCACTCTTCAATATTCCACAACAGAAATATCAAACGCGCTGCTGCGAATAACAATAACCACAGCAGATATAAACGAAGAAAAAAACGGAATGCAGGAAATTGCATTTTATCCCTTGATTAATCGGATAGCTTCATGACGATCCGGCGCACCGAACACAGCGTTACCGGCAACAACCACATTTGCACCGGCATTTTCCAATGCACGAGCGTTGGATGGATCTACTCCACCATCCACCTGAATCAACGTCGGAAGTTGTTTCTCTTGAATCATCTGCTTCAACGCACTTACTTTTTGCAAGGTGTGAGGGATAAACTTCTGCCCGCCAAAACCCGGATTTACACTCATCAACAGCACCATATCCAATTCATGAATAATATCATTCAACACATGAATTGGAGTATGTGGATTCAGCACCACGCTCGCTTTCATTCCCAACGATTTGATATTTTGAATTGTCCGATGCATATGCGTACAGGCTTCGTAATGCACAGAACACATGTACGTATTGTATTTCGCAAATTCTGACAGATACTTGTCCGGATCAACAATCATTAAATGTACATCAAGCGGCTTACGCGCTTCCAGCTGCAATGTTTTCATGATCGGAAAACCGAATGAAATATTCGGCACGAAAACTCCGTCCATAACATCAACGTGGAACCAATCGGCAGCAGAATTATTGACAAATTCAATATCCTGAGACAACTTACCGAAATCGGCAGATAATAATGAAGGCGCTACAAGTAATGACATGAGATTTATTATTGACAAGCAAAGTTACGCAAGGCAATTGGAGTAATAACAAAAGAGGCTGCCTTTTCGGACAGCCTCTTCTAAACCTAATTGCATTATTATTCTGACTTCAACAATTTGATTGTAGAGCCGGGAGTTTGCAAGAAATAGAAACCGTTACTCCACGCAGCAGTATTCAACTCTGTGCGGCCGCTCATCAATTGCAACTGCGTAACAACACGTCCATCTGCAGCATAAATAATTACAGTAACAGGTTCGCTATCGTTATTAATCAAGTTCACAGATTGATTAAACGGAACAGGGTAAACTTCCAGAGCAGCGACACCGGCATTTTCTTCAACGCCAACACACGCGTTCACCTGAATTGAGACACCATCAGTATTCGTGCAACCATTCGCATCAGTAAACGAGTAAGTTAAGCTTTGCGTGCCAATACCCACAGATGGATCAAAAGCATTTCCGCTCACACCCGGACCTGACCACGTTCCGCCTACAGGTGTTCCAGTTAACGTCACGTTGGCATCATCAATACAAACCGTTGTGGCAGCAGCACTAGCAGCAACCGAAGGCAATGCGTTAATGGTAACTACAATCGTATCTGAAGCAAAACAACCGTTGCTATCTGTAACAACTACAGTATAAACACCTGACGCAACAGCAGCCGACTGCTGAGTGGTATCACCCGTGCTCCACAAATACGTTGCACCCGGATTTTGCGCATTCATAATAACAGCATCACCACATACTGTTGTATCAGCTCCCAAATCAACAACCGGATTTGCATTGAAGCTAACAGCGATTGTATCACTATTCACACATCCGTTTGTATCAGTTACAGTCACAAAGTATGTTCCTGGAGTTGTGGTGGTGATCGTTTGTGTTGTATCTCCTGAATTCCATACATACATCGCACCTGAAACCTGAGGATCCAGAGTTACAGTTCCTTGACAAGTGTTGATATCTGCTCCCAGATTCGCAGCCGGCAGCGCATTTGCGGTTACCATCACAGAATCGGAATTCATACAACCGTTTGCATCCACACCCATAACGGTGTAATAGCCGGTTTGTGTTATGGCGTAAGATGTATTATCGATAATTCCATTACTCCAAACGTAAGTCAATGCACCACCTCCGTTAAAAATAACCGAATCACCTGCACACACTTCGTTGGTATTTACTGTTGCTGTAACAACCGGCAATGCATTTACGGTGATTGTTTGACCAACAGCAGCTGAATCGGCACAACCATTGGTGTTTGTCTTAATATAATTATACACACCTGCCATTGTAGCCTGCAATGTTGTGGAAGTTTGTCCAACAATTGGGCTACCATTCATGAACCATTGTCCCGTTCCACCACTGGTTGCCGTTAACAATGCTGTATCCCCTGCACAAATTGCAGGAGAAGATGCCGTAATGCTAACTGTTGGAGTAGGATTAACCGTTACAGCAACCGTTGTAGATGCCGTTGAAGTACAGGCATCAGTGATCGTAACTGTATAAGTAGTTGTTGTGCCCGGAGCAGCATTAGTAGCGCTCGATGCAGGATTAGCTAATGATGCAGAAGGTGTCCATGCATAAGTATATGGACCAACACCTCCGGAACCGACAGCTGATAATGAAGTGGAATCGCCACTGCAGATTACCGAATTGGAAACGATAGCAGCAACTGTAGGGGCGACAAGAGCGCCAACGGCAACAGTTGGAGTTGCTGCTAGCCCGTTATTGCGTGTGAAATACCACATATCAGGATAACCGTAATGATAGTTACCTAACACGCTTGTCGGAAAAGTATTTTGTGTACACGAGTTGCAATAACGCATGTCCAAATAAGTTAAATGTTGACCAATTTGACTTGAAGGTCCGAAGTAGTAGCCGTCTGTAGAACCTTGATATAATTGTAACGAGTACTGTTGCGCGGTAACCAAACGAATAGGTGTAGGAAGTGCGCCATAGCTATATTGAGCTGCCGGACCGGCCACTTGGGTTTGAGCGATAATGGCCTGAGTAGTTTGATTGAAAAGGGTAACATAACGTGTTGTTCCATTCGGCTCGCGCTTACCGAAATGGGTAACGATTAAATCTTCATTGGGCGAGAAACGGAAACCGCGTTGGGAATTCGTTGCACCGCCGGAACCACCGCTAGCTACACTATCCGTGGATGAATGTGGGCCGAAGAACGTTCCGGGAACGGCAGACACAGCGGTTGCAGCAGAATTCCCGTAATAAAGGAAAATGCGTTTTGTAGCATTAGCAGGTAGCGTATCTACTTTAACCCAAATGAGGGTATTCGCCGTATTAATACCCGACTCAATCCAATAATTGTATAGCGTAGAGCCTGAGCAGTTATTTCCAAATCGAATATCTGCACCGGTCGCTTGCATTTGTCCTGCACCAATTGGTGTTGCCGTATTAAGTGTTATTCCAACCTGATAGTTGGTAACCTGTACGCCGTTGGGGTTTGTAATATCCAATGGAACTACAAAAGACCAGCCGGCGGGTTGAGCTACGGCAAAAAGAGAACAACACGCAGCAAGAAGAGTAAAAATTTGTTTCATAGTGTAAAGGTTTGGACCGGAAAGGTACAAAAAAAGGGCGTAACGCCCTTTACTGTTCACACCTGCACGTATATCCTAGTTCATCGGAACTTCCATAAGTAAAACAAATGCATCGGAATCAGCTTTGATATCAATTGATGACATATCAACGATTCCCATTCCATCGCGGGCATTTAATTTTACGTCACCGATTGTTACAGCTCCGCTCAAAACAAACACATATACACCATTACCACTCTTCTTAATTTTATAATCCGCAGTTTTTCCTGCGCTCCATTCGCCCCAGTGGAACCACGCATCCTGATGTATCCATACACCTGCATCATCAGCATTGGGTGATAAAATTTGCTGCCAGGTATTTTTACGATCTTCCGGTTTAAAGGTCAGCTGATCGTAACGCGGAGTAACATTACGTTTGTTGGGGAAAACCCAGATCTGAAGAAACTTTACTTCCTGATCGCTATTCTTGTTGTATTCACTGTGGCGAATTCCGGTTCCTGCACTCATCACCTGCACATCGTTTTGGCGAATTACCGCCACATTACCCATGGAATCTTTATGTTCCAGATCTCCGCTTAATGGAATGGAAATGATTTCCATATTGTCGTGAGGATGTGTTCCGAAGCCCATTCCCGGTGCTACCTGATCATCATTCAAAACGCGCAAAACACCAAAGTGCATCCGCTCCGGATTGTAGTACTGTGCAAAACTGAACGTGTGATACGAATTTAACCAACCGTGATTGGCATGTCCGCGCGTTTCGGCCCGGTGAATAATGGCGTTTTTCATGGTCTCTCCTTTTGTAGCCGGAATGTGATTAAATCCAACTTCCTTTTGTTCCTCTTGTGTTGCGCTTATTACAGGAATTCCGGCAGCTACAACTCCTGCGCCCAACAAACTTCTTTTTACAAATTCTTTGCGATCCATGGTTATCGTATTTTGAATTCGAATACAAATATATGTATATACATACAATATTCCAAATAAAAAGAATCAGAGTTTAATTCCCACAATACATACATCATCCACCTGTTCCAACTCGCCTTTCCAATCACGGAACTGTTGGCGCAATACTGCTTCCTGGTCCGCCATAGTTAACGCTCTGGAATTAACGAGCAACTGCTGTAAAGTTTTGTATTTAAACTTCTTTCCTTTCGGCCCACCAAATTGATCCGCATATCCGTCTGAGAACAAATACACGACATCATCCGGCTTCAACTGCACCACATGATTCGTAAAATGCTTGCGGTATTCATACTTGCCGATAGGTTGCTTGTCTGCCTTAATTTCTTCAACCTCATCCTGATCATTACGAATGATCCATAGCGGATTATTCGCACCGGCGTACTCCAATTGTAAGGTTTTTGTATTCACACGGATCAAGCTCAAATCCATTCCATCACGCACTTCATGCTCATCAGTAGTAAATGCTTCTTCGACAATTACAGCCAACTTGTCCAGAATTTCATTTGGCCTTCTTAGTCCGAATTCCCGAACACAACGATTGAGCGAACTGGCTCCCACAACACTCACCATCGCACCGGGAACACCATGTCCTGTGCAGTCCACAACAGCAACCAGCACATCATCACCATCTTTAAAAATCCAATAAAAATCGCCACTCACAATATCACGCGGTTTAAATAACACAAAGCTATCGTTGAATGGTTGCTTCAATTGCGCTGCATCAGGAAGAATTGCTTTTTGTAAACGCAAAGCATAAGCGATAGAATCCAGAATCTCTTTGTTCTTCTCCTCTACCATGTGCTTCTGCACGGTAATTTCACGCGTACGTTCCTCCACTTTCACCTCAAGATTCTGATTGATCTCTTTTAAATCACCGATCAACTTGCGAATCGACTGCTGCATGGCCCTGAAACTTCCCGCTAACACACCAATCTCATCACGGGAATCAATTTTGATCTCAACATCAAAATTTCCACCGGCCAGTTGTTGTGCATCGTACGTCAATTCTTTAACGGGCTTGGTAATTCTTCGTGCCGTGTATCTGCTGACCACAACAAGTAATACGGTCATTACGGCAAACACAGCGATAATCCTGTTTCTTAATTCGGTAATGTGAGCAAACGCTTCCTCTTCATCAATCTCACTAAGAATTACCCATTTTACACCATCAATATTTAATGGTTTGTACGAAGAAAGAACCGACACACCACGATAGTCGTTAAAAATTTGTTCTCCCGATTCACCTTTCAACGCTGCTGTTGTACCCAGCGTTTTCACCGGCATAAGGTCAATAGTAGTATGATAGCGACGCATTAAAGCAATTGTATCTTTAGATACACCTCCTCGTGTGACAGCGTCAAAAAAATGAGTAGAATCCTCAATAAAAAATCGCGAATAATTTCGCATTAAAAAATCGCTACCCACGATATACGTCTCTCCAGACTTACCCAATCCAACACTTTCCCAACGACGATTGCTGGTCATCACATTATTGATCCGTTCCACCGGCATGTGAAAAATTAATACGCCGAGATTTTTTCCATTCTCAATTACAGGAGAACCGATGAATGCAGCCGGCTCGTTGAATGCAGGAGGATAAGGAGCATAATCGACTAAATGGTACTGACCTTGTTTGAGCCCGTATCGTGCTTTACGATACACATCTCCCACATTCGTATTACGAAAAGGACCGTCTTCCAGTGAGGTTCCAAAGTCAATTTCCTTATGAACCGAGTACACAATAACACCATTCGTATCCACCAGCATAATATCATGAAAGCCGAACGTTTCCATGAACTTTCTGAACACCGGATGATAACGGCTGTGTGCTTTGGAATACGGCAATGTGTCACTCACTTTATTCATCTTATGCCGTTGTCCTTCCGGATAAGGATTAGCTACGATATACGTATGCTGCAACATTCGCGCAGGTGTTAATTCGGATAAATGCAAATCATCCTTCAACACATTCAACTTATGCCCGCCCATTTTTTGCATGTAGTGCAATGTCAGGTAGGTCGCTAATTGCATGTCTCTGGAATTAACGCTATCCGAATTCCAGGCTTTGTCTTCTGTGTAGGTATAAAAGCCTTTGCTGAATGTTTTTAATGCGCGTATGGTGGTAGGATCTTCAGCAGCATTCAGCAATTGATCTACGATACCGCGGTAATACTCTTCGATTTGAGTGGCTTTCATTTCACGCACGGCCGTTAGTTTGTTAAACGATTCGTGTCGTAATGAAATGCGTGCCTTGTTATACGCCAGAAAACCGACAACAATAACTGCAGATGCAGCTATGACAAAAAAGGTCAGTGTGAGTTTGAGGCCGATTTTCATGGGGGAAACGAATTTACCGATTTTCGATGAGGAGTACCGAAAAATATGGCACAAAAAAACCGCCCCGAAAGGCGGTTCACATGTACTCGACTCTATTAACCCAGATAAGTCTTCAACAATTTACTTCTCGAAGTATGTTTCAATCTTCGAATGGCCTTCTCTTTAATTTGACGCACACGTTCGCGGGTCAAATCAAAGCGCTCACCAATTTCTTCTAATGTTAAGGCATGAGCACCGTTCAACCCGAAATACAAACGCACAACATCTGCTTCACGTGTAGTAAGCGTTGATAAAGCACGTTCAATTTCCTTACGCAGCGACTCACTGATCAACGTATTTTCCGGACTCGGCATGTCGTCGCTTTGCATCACGTCGTACATGTTGCTGGTGTTTTCATCACCGGTAGCAAGTGGTGCATCCATGGAAACATGGCGACCTGTATTACGCATTGCTTCTTTGATGTCTTCCGGTGACAATTCCAAAGCAGTTGCAATTTCATCAGCGCTTGGTTCACGTTCGAACTCCTGTTCTAAGCGTGCAAATGTTTTGTTGATCTTATTGATAGATCCGATTTTGTTCAAAGGCAAACGCACAATACGCGATTGTTCTGCCAAAGCCTGCAGAATCGACTGACGAATCCACCAAACGGCGTATGAAATAAACTTAAAACCGCGTGTTTCATCAAAACGTTGCGCAGCTTTAATCAAACCCAAGTTGCCTTCGTTAATTAAGTCGGGCAAGCTCAATCCTTGATTCTGATACTGCTTGGATACAGATACTACGAAACGTAAGTTGGCATTCACCAATTTAGTTAACGCTGCCTGATCGCCTTGTTTGATGCGACGCGCAAGATCCACTTCTTCTTCCGCGGTAATCAGATCAACTCGACCAATTTCCTGTAAGTACTTGTCTAATGATGCGGTTTCCCTATTGGTAACCTGTTTCGAAATTTTTAACTGACGCATTCTATGGGTTTTTCTGTGTGTTAATATTCGATCAATGATGGATTTTAATCGCTTAACGCATACCGATTGAAAAGGTTACAAAAATTTACGGAAACGTTTTAAAATAAAACATGCTTCAAACACAATAAAATGAAGCGTTTCACGGAAACAAAAATCAGACCAAACCAATAGAACCGCCTTTTCGCAAGGTTTTGTGCATAAAAAAATCCCGTCTGTTGGGACGGGATTTTTTATCTGTTAAGGAAAATTATTCCTGTGACTTATTCTCTTGTTGCGGACGCGGCTGACGCGGACCACGGTTATTGTTGCCGCCCTGAGGACGTTCTACATAACCTTCAGGTTTTGGCATCAACACTTTGCGCGACAAACGGAATTTGCCGGTCTTTGGATCTACCTCTACCAGTTTCACCTGAATCATATCGCCTTCCTTCAACACACCGTCCATTGATTCCAGACGCTTCCAATCTACTTCGGAAATATGCAGCAAACCATCTTTGCCCGGCAAGAATTCTACGAATGCACCAAACGGCATAATGCTCTTCACTTTGCCTTCGTAAACCGTTCCAACTTCAGGAACAGTCACAATGCCTTTTACACGAGCCAATGCACGATCAATAGAATCTTTATCTGCAGATGCGATATCCACCACACCGGTTTCGCCCACTTCCGTGATGCTGATAATCGTGTTGGTTTCGCGCTGAATCTCCTGGATGATCTTACCGCCCGGTCCAATAACCGCACCGATAAACTCACGTGGAATGATGATCTGAACCAATCGTGGTGCATGCGCCTTCAATTCTGCACGAGGCTCACTGATGGTTTTCATCATTTCACCTAAAATGTGCTGGCGACCTTGTTTCGCTTGCTCCAATGCTTGTTCCATTACTTCGTATGGCAAACCGTCCACTTTCAAGTCCATCTGAACAGCAGTAATACCGTTTACAGTTCCGCACACTTTGAAGTCCATGTCACCCAGGTGATCTTCATCACCCAAAATATCAGACAATACAGCGTATTTACCCGCTGCGTCAGTAATCAATCCCATTGCAATACCTGAAACCGGATTTTTGATCTTCACGCCGCAATCCATCAATGCCAATGTTCCTGCACAAACGGTAGCCATAGATGAAGAACCGTTCGATTCCAAAATATCAGAAACGATACGAATAGTGTATGGATTGTCTTCCGGCAAAATGTTGGTTAATGCACGCAATGCCAAATTACCGTGACCAATTTCACGACGACCTGTTCCGCGCATTGGCTTCGCTTCACCCGTAGAGAATGGAGGGAAGTTGTAATGCAACATGAAACGAGCATCTTCCTGAATAACCGCAGTATCGATCATTTGCTGATCGTCTTTGGTACCTAATGTAACAGTAGTTAATGATTGTGTTTCACCACGCGTAAAGATTGCTGAACCGTGCGCCATCGGCAAGTAGTCTACTTCACACCAAATCGGGCGAATGTCCGCCAATCCGCGACCATCCAAACGACGACGCTCATCCAAAATCATACGACGTACCGCTTCTTTTTCTACATCGTGATAGTATACTTTCGCTAACGATTCGTTTTCAGGTGTACGTTCTTCTTCCGGAAGTGATTCCCAGAATTCTTTGAACACCGCTTTAAATCCGTCTTTACGCGCAGATTTATTCGGATTGCCTTGCATGGCTACAGCATACGCTTTGTCGTAACAAGCAGCCTTCACTTTTGCACGTAAATCTTCGTTATGTGTTTCGTGCGAATACTGGCGCTTTTCTGTTTTCCCAACAGCAGCAGCCAATTCTTTTATAGCACCAATTTGAACACGAATTGCATCATGTGCAAACTTGATTGCTTTCACCATGTCGGCTTCTGAAATTTCTTTCATTTCGCCTTCTACCATCACAATATCCTTTTCGTTTGCACCGATAATCATATCGATATCAGACTGCGCCATTTGTTCAATGGTAGGATTGATCACAAACTGACCATTGATACGACCAACACGAACTTCAGAGATTGGTCCGTTGAACGGAATATCAGATACTGCAATAGCTGCAGATGCCG
Organism: uncultured Flavobacteriales bacterium; assembly: GCA_937974275.1. Lineage (GTDB taxonomy): Bacteria > Bacteroidota > Bacteroidia > Palsa-965 > Palsa-965. Next base: position 2,668 of record CALJIF010000132.1, on the reverse strand, counting down.
CAAATCCTGCCAAACAATCCGGCAACATCGTGCGATCCGAAGAGATCAGATAAATTAAAATTTGTGTATCAGCATGATAATCATCCGGGAATAATGGGCGCATTGCGCGGTCCACCAATCGGCTGGTTAAAATTTCGAGATCTGCCGGCTTAGCTTCACGCTTAAAAAAGTTACCGGGGATACGTCCTGCCGATGCGAACATTTCGCGGTAATCGACAGTTAGCGGCATAAAATCTACGCCGGGCTTTGCATCGGGTGCAGATACTACTGTTGCAAGCAACATGGTGTTACCCATGCGCACAACTACAGATCCATCTGCCTGTTTGGCCAATTTCCCTGTTTCAAGGGTGATGGTTCTTCCGTCACCGATGTCAAATGATTTTTGAATTCCTAATTGCATAATTTTTGTTTTTCTCTAATTGCAGCTTGTCAGCAGGTCGCTAAAAAAGAAAGCATCCCCGCTGACGATAAGGGATGCCTTCCAGTATTATTGAATGTGAACCATTACTTACGTAATTCGAGCTTCTTCAAGATCGCGCGGTAGCGTTCAATATCATTCTTTTTAAGATAGTCCAACAAACTTTTACGCTTACCAACCAAGTTAATCAAAGAACGCTGAGTGCTTTTGTCCTTTGGCTTTTGCTTGAGGTGACCGGTTAAGTGTTGAATACGCAGTGTAAAGAGGGCGATCTGAGCTTCCGGAGATCCTGTGTCTTTTTCGGATTTTCCGTGCTTCTTGAAGATGTCCTTCTTAATTTCCGACGTCAGGTACATAGTTTTGAGCTGTTAGTGGATTAAGAATTCCTATTAATAATTGTGTTAATTGAGCGGCAAAGATACTACTTTTTCCTAAACCGACATTTTATTTCTTAAACATCATGAGGAGATTAGAAATCGTGGGTTTCAACTCCTTACGATCAATAATCGCGTCCAAAAAGCCGTGTTCCAGTACGAATTCCGCAGTCTGGAAGCCTTTCGGCAAGTCTTTCCCGATTGTTTCCTTCACCACGCGCGGCCCGGCAAATCCTATTAACGATCCCGGCTCCGAAATATTCAAATCACCCAACATCGCGTAAGATGCCGTAACACCTCCTGTTGTAGGATCAGTAAGTAAGGAAATATACGGAATACCGTGCTTGTCCATCAACGACAACTTAGCAGACGTTTTCGCCATTTGCATCAAGGAATGTGCGGCTTCCATCATACGTGCACCTCCCGACTTGGAAATGATCATGAGCGGAACGCGGTGTTCCAAACAATAATCAATGGCACGGGAAATTTTTTCACCTACAACAGAACCCATAGAACCTCCGATAAACGAGAAGTCCATGCAGCATACGACCAGATCGTATCCGTTCACTTTTCCGACAGCACTGCGCAACGCATCTTTCAATCCGGTTTTCTTCTGCGAATCCACCAAACGATCGGGATACTTTTTCGTATCCGAAAAGTTTAACGGATCGGCGCTTTGCAATGCAGGATGCAACTCGGTAAACTGATTATCATCGAACAGAATTGCAAAATATTCCGCAGAACCAATACGATCGTGGTAATTACAGTTCGGACACACGTAATGATTCGCGATGTGTTCGTTGGTAGGCAACACCTTTTTGCAAGAGGGACATTTGTGCCACAAGCCTTCCGGTGTTTCCTTTTTTTCTTTGGTGGAAGTGGTAATACCTTCCTTAATTCGTTTAAACCATCCCATTGGTTCCTGTTTTAATGATGGAACTTCGCTGTTGTAGCGAAAGTGGTGTTAAGCAATAGTAACGTCGTTGGACAAATACACGTCCTGAATAGCGTTCAGCAATTCCACGCCTTCTTTCATCGGCTTCTGGAACGCTTTACGACCGGAGATCAATCCCTGACCGCCTGCACGCTTGTTGATTACAGCAGTTGCTACCGCCTCCGCCAAATCTGTTGCCCCTTTCGATTCGCCACCGGAATTGATTAACCCCATACGTCCCATATAGCAATTCGCCACCTGGTAACGGCATAAATCAATCGGGTGATCGGAACTTAATTCTGAATATACTTTCGGATGTGTTTTGCCGTGCCCAACAGCGGTATAACCACCATTGTTCGTAGGCAATTTCTGTTTGATAATATCCGCCTGAATTGTAACTCCCAGGTGATTTGCCTGTGCTGTCAAGTCTGCGGCCGTGTGGTAATCAACACCATCCTTTTTAAATGCGTTGTTGCGGATGTAGCACCATAAAATAGTTGCCATACCCAATTGATGCGCACGTTCAAACGCCTCAGCAACTTCCAGAATCTGACGAGAAGATTCTTCAGAACCGAAATAAATCGTAGCCCCTACAGCGCATGCACCCAAATTCCACGCTTCATCAACGGAACCAAACATGCCTTGATCGTATTTGTTTGGATACGAAAGGAATTCGTTATGGTTGATTTTTACAATGAATGGAATTTTATGTGCGTATTTGCGGGAAACTGAAGCCAACACGCCATACGTCGTAGCAACACCGTTACATCCGCCTTCAATAGCCAGTTTCACGATATTTTCTCCGTCGAAATAAGCAGGATTTGGTGCAAAAGAAGCACCTGCAGAATGCTCTATACCCTGATCTACAGGAAGAATAGAAACATAACTCGTATTAGCCAAACGACCTGTGCCGTAAATAGCCTGAAGGCTACGTAAAACCTG
>CALJIF010000131.1 GCA_937974275.1 uncultured Flavobacteriales bacterium | reverse complement strand
CGTGCGTAATACTCAAAAGGAATATGAGGCCCGGAATGCAACAACTGTTCAAATTTCAGATGATCAGCCATTGAAGGCATTGGCGGCAGGCGACCGAAAATTTGAGTTAGAAATTCTTGATCTTATGATCAAAGGAATCCCGGAGGATATAGATCATTTGCATCATGCGTATAGTGTTCGTGATGCAGAAAACACGCGAGGTGTAGCACATCGTTTAAAGTCAACTTTTGCATTGGCAGGATTGAATGCACTTAGCGAAGCGGCCGAGTCCATTCAGATTCAGGCGATCCACTCGGATGAAGATTGGAATAGTATTGGTGACCACCTCACTACAATTGTCAACGGTCAAAAAGATGCGTTAAGGTTACTGGAAGAACAGAGGAGCGGGTTGTTGCAGTAAGGATTATTGAAAAAAATTATTCTTTTCTCATCACTCCTGATAGTATACCCTTTTTACTCTTCTCGAAACATTCGTAAGTACTTCATAAGGTATAGTGCCGGATGCTTCTGCCAGCTCGGTAATCGGATGTTCGCGATCGAAGACTACAACATCATCTCCTTCTTCGCAAGGAATATTAGTAATGTCTATCATGCACATATCCATGCACACATTGCCCACAATAGACGCCGCTTTCCCGTTAATGTACATCGCACCTTTGCCATTGCTCAGCTTTCGACTTAAACCATCCGCATATCCAATAGGCACCGTGGCAATTTTAATAGGTGTTGTTGCAATAAACTTTCTGTTGTAACCTACAGATTCACCCGGTTGCACATTTTTAATTTGTGAAATTGTAGTGCGTAAGGTACTGATTGGTTGTAATCGTTTTTGTTCGACAGCATTCGCGCCAATACCATACAATGCTACGCCCATACGAACCATTTCAAATTGAGCATCTGGGAATCGTTGTATGCCTGCAGAATTTAAAATGTGGCGCATTACACCTTCACCGAAGTGCTTACGAATCACATCGCTCATCGATTTGAATAATTCAATTTGCTTGTGTGTGAAATCATCCAGTGCGTTTTCTTCACTGGCCACTAAATGTGAAAATACACTTACGGGTTGCAGATTCTTGCTGTTACCCAAGCGTACAACCAATTCAGAAATTTCTCCTTCTTCAAAACCGAGTCGTTTCATGCCTGTATCCAACTTGATGTGCACCGGAATGCGTTCGTTGCCCACGTGTAATGTTCGATAGCGTTGTGCAGCCTCTTCAAATTGTTTCAATATGCGGAAAGAGAAAATTTCCGGTTCCAGGCGATAACGAATCATGGTTTCGTAACTCTGCACTTCAGGATTCATCACCATTATGGGCAATGTAATGCCGGCCTTGCGCAATTCAACACCTTCATCGGCATAGGCTACAGCGAGATAATCAACACGATGAAATTGTAATACGTTTGCAATTTCGAAACTCCCGCTTCCATACGAAAAGGCTTTAACCATTGCCATCGTTTTGGTAGCCGGCTGTAATTTCCCGCGTAAGTAATTAAGGTTGTCCACCAACGCAGAAAGATCGATCTCAAGAACGGTCTCATGAGCTTTCTGCTGAAGCATTTTACTGATTCGTTCGAAACTGAAACTTCGTGCTCCTTTAATTAGAATTACTTCCCGGTAAAACTGCAACACATCCACTTCTCTCAAAAAAGATTCCGTGTCATCGAAGAAAGTGCTGTCGGTATCTGTGAAAAGTTCGCGGTTGCGAAGTAAGGCAGGCCCGATACCGATGAAGCGGGTAACATTCTTATCGCGCAACAACTTGGCAATAGTGCTGTATAATTCTTGTTCAGCAACTCCTGTTTGTAACAGGTCAGATAAAATGACAGTTTTTTTCTCGTACTGCTGCTGTTGGTTTAAGAAATCGAGTGCTACAGTTAATGATGCAGAATCGGAATTATAACTGTCGTTAATGATGGAACATTGATTACTGCCTTCTTTCAATTCCAGTCGCATGGCCACAGGACTCAATGCCAACATGCCGTTTTGAATGATAGTTTCATCAATTCCCAGGTATAACAACAATAACCAGCAATGAATAGCATTTTCAATGGACGCATCATCAGTAAACGGAATGGTGATCTCAACAAATCGCGAATTCCACACACCTTGAATAAAGGTTTGTTGTGCCGATTTGGCCACTTTAGCAATTTGTAACTGCGCCTTGTTTTTTCGTGACCAACACAAAATGCGTTCTTGCGGTAGTTGCGTTTCTACCAGGGATTTTAGCAATTCGTCGTCTTTGCAGTACAATACTGTTTCACTCCGCGCGGCTAATTTCAATTTCTCAATCGCTTTGGCTTCTCGATTTTCAAAGTTCTCGTCGTGCGCTGAACGTATGTTGGTGATTATTGCAACATCAGGACTGATAATGTGTTCGAGACGTTCCATTTCTCCCGGCATGGAAATTCCGGCTTCAAAAATGCCCAAGTTAAAAGAGGCATTCATCTGCCAAACCGATAATGGTACACCAATTTGTGAGTTATAACTTTTCGGACTTCGAACAATTTGAAATTGATTGTGAAGCAGCTGATACAACCATTCTTTCACCACCGTTTTGCCGTTACTTCCGGTAATCCCGATTACAGGATAATGAAATTGTTTGCGGTGATGTCCGGTTAACTCATGCAATGCAGCAGTAGTGTCCGGAACTACGATAAATGCGGCTTCGGGCATGGTGCGGACATATTCATCGTTCCATTCGCTGATCAGAAATGCGCGAATGCCCAACTGATACAAATGGTTGATGTAATGATGACCGTTATGTCGCGGCCCTGTTATGGCAATAAACAATACGTCATCCGAAGGAATCGCTTTGCGACTATCGGTGAGTAGTTGAGCAATGGAATACGATTTGTTGCCGTAAATGCGGGCTGAAGAGACAATAGATCCGATGGCGGTTGTTGTGTACATGTGCGTTGCCTTAACGGTTCTGTTCCGTTTTCATGGCGGCAGCGAAACAATCTCTGCACAACGCCTGATAACTGTCTTTTTCACCCAGCTGAACCAATGCATCAGAACCGGTGTGACGATACGAATGATTGGCAAGGCTGCCACAGCGCATGCAAATGGCGTGAACTTTTGTTACGTATTCTGCGGTAGCCATTAATGCAGGAATAGGTCCAAATGGTAACCCGCGAAAGTCCATATCAAGTCCGGCTACGATTACGCGTACGCCGTTATCCGCAAGCTGGTTGCACACTTGCGTCAAACCTTCATCGAAAAACTGTGCTTCATCAATGCCTACCACATCCGTCTGACTCGCCAGCAACATGATGTTGGAAGACGAAGGCACGGGCGTAGAATGAATTTCGTTTTCATCGTGCGACACTACTTTCACTTCGTCGTAACGCACATCCACAGAAGGTTTGAAGATTTCCACTTCCAAACGCGCCAGCTGTGCACGCTTCAGTCGTCGAATCAATTCTTCCGTTTTTCCGGAAAACATCGAACCGCAGATCACTTCGATCCAACCTTTGCGTCTGCTGCTATGGTAAGTATTCTCCAGAAACATATGCTATTCGCGTCCTAAACATTTGTGAAATGACGTACATTTGAAGATACAAATTCGTCACGGCAAAACTAACCAAAAAACAACGGTTTCCGTTATTCCGAAGTATGCAGAAAACCAATAAAAATGCAATTCGTAAAGACATCGCGGCATTAATTGACGGAATAAAAGCGTCCTCCGACCGCATCGGATTCAGAAAAGACATTTCACAGGCAGAATTGGATCTGATTATTCATCAGATCGAGCAGTTGTATCGCAAGTCGGTGGTTTTTGCATACCTGAACACTTTGCCCGATGAGGAAGACGTTGTGGTTGTGCCGCCGGTACAGCCTGTAATACAACAAGAAGTTAAAGTTGCTCCCATTGCTCCTGTTGTAGCTGAGGTGGTACAACCTGTAGAAGTAGTGCCTGAAGAAAAATTAGTAGAGTCGGAGCCGGTTGTAGAAATCCCTGAGGAAAAAATTGTTATTACCGAGCCGGAACCTGTTGTGCAGCCTGTAATAGAACAGCAACCGACTAAACAAGAGCCACCGGTTGTTAAAGTGGAGCAACAGCCGGCAACGCCGCCGCCATCACGACCTGATTGGAAGAAAGCGATTGGTCTCAACGAACGTATCATGTTTACACGTTTGTTGTTCAAACAAGATCAATCCGCCTACGAAGAGTGTATTGCACAACTTTCGGCGTGCGCATCGAAAGATGAAGCACTTGCTTTTTTGGATATGTTGGCCGGCACATACAGCTGGAACAAGCAATCCGACGAGGTGCAAACATTATACACCATTGTTAAAAATCGTTTTTAACGCATGCGTCTGCTAATTTTTCTGATCGTAGGATGTTTGGTGCAACACGTGTATGCACAAGACATTGCTTATGCACGAAAAGTTATTGATACACTCGCTTCGCCTTCCATGCATGGGCGTGGCTATGTGAACAACGGCGATCGGATTGCAGCCGATTACATTGCCGGTGAATTTAAAAAGATGGGCGTTGCGCCTGCATTAAACAACGGTTCTTATTTGCAACCGTTTTCGTTTCCGGTAAATACGTTTCCGGGCAAAGTGGAAGTCACTTTTTATTGGAAAGATAAACCTGCAGTAAAATCCGATCCCGGTGAACATTACCTCGTGCGCAGTGCATCGCCTTCCGTGAAAGGAAAATTTGTCGTGGTTAAACTGGATTCTGCAGTGGTATCAAACCCGGTACGTTGGCAGCAATTTAATGCAGGTTCGCACAAAAAACATTTTGTATTAGTAGATACAGCCGGTGTACGTAATAAAGAACACCGCACCATGTTACTGAATTATATTAAATATCCGAAAGGTGTAAAAGGCTTGCTGGTGCCCGTGCGCATGAATCCCATCGACGGATCGGATCATTGTTCGAAATTAACACCCTGGGATTTTTCCATGTATCAAAGTGGTGTTCCGATTATCGAAATTGAATCGGAATGGAAAGATGTTTCTGAAATCGCGTTAAATATTCAGGCCAAGTTTATCCGCAACTACACGTCACACAACGTGTTGGGAATGATCAAAGGTTCGCAACGCCCGGACTCGTTTATTGTATTTACTGCACATTACGATCATTTAGGGCGAATGGGACAGAAGGTGTATTTCCCCGGAGCCAATGATAATGCCAGTGGCGTTGCAATGTTGTTGAATCTTGCGCAGCACTACAGCAAGGCAGAGCATCGTCCTAAATACAGCATATTGTTTGTGGCGTTTGGTGCCGAAGAAGTTGGATTAATCGGCTCAAAGTATTTTGTGGAACATCCGATTATTGACTTATCAAAGATTCGCTTCTTATTAAACATGGATATTTTGGGCACCGGTGATGAAGGTATTACTGTGGTGAACGCCACATTATTCCCAACTGAGTTCAAAGAACTACAACGACTCAATGCCCAAGGCAGTTATTTGCCGAATATCAAATCGCGCGGTAAAGCAGCTATCAGCGATCACTATTTCTTTACCGAGAAGGATGTTATGTGTTTTTACATCTACACGATGGGTGGCATCAAAGCATATCACGATACGTGCGATAGAAGGGAAACATTGCCGCTAACCAAGTTTGAAGATTTATTTCAATTGATTCGCGATTTCACTGATTGGATCGACAACCGTTAAACACATGGGAAAGTTGTACATCGTTCCGACACCTATTGGTAATCTCGAAGACATCACGCTTCGGGCTTTGCGGATATTAAAGGAATCCGATGCGATATTGGCGGAAGATACACGCGTGTCCGGAAAGTTGTTGAGTCACTACGAGATTAAAAAACCGTTGCTCGCGCATCATCAGCACAACGAACACAAAACAGTGGAATGGATTGCCTCCCGCATTCAGGCCGGTGAAACTATTGCTTTGATAAGTGACGCAGGCACTCCCGGAATTTCTGACCCCGGTTTTTTGTTGGTGCGAGAATGTATCAAGCAGGGAATAGAAGTAGATTGTTTACCCGGTCCAACTGCATTTGTTCCGGCATTGGTGCAAAGCGGTTTGCCTTGCGATCAGTTTGTATTTCTCGGATTTATGCCGCAAAAGAAAGGAAGACAAACGCGTTTCAAGGGTTTGGCAAATGAGTCCCGAACGATGGTGTTTTATGAATCTCCATATCGTTTAGTGAAGTTTTTGGAAGAAGCCGGTGAGCATTGGGGTAAGGACCGTCGGGTTTGCGTGTCACGTGAGCTGACAAAAATGTTTGAAGAGAATTTCAGAGGTAGTGTAGAAGAAGCGCATCAACATTTTACGTCGAAAACCGTAAAGGGAGAAATTGTTATTGTGGTGCAAGGACGTCCTGAACAAGAAGACGAATCAGAAAGCGAATAAGATGATAGAACCCGTTTCAGAAAAGACAGGAATTCCGCCCGGTACACTCATGTATGTGGGTCGTGATACCAATGCACCGGTAACAGTAACGGTATTGGAATATAATGAGCATGACTTTTCTGAACAGTCGTACACCAATTTGGATGAAGCGTTGCTGAACGTGCGCAACGGAATGGTGAAATGGATTAACGTGGATGGTGTACATGATCCGTCTATTGTTGAACGTATTGGTCATATGTTCGACATCCATCCTCTGACGCTGGAAGATCTTGTTAACACGCATCAAAGACCGAAATTCGAAGACTACGATCATTACGTGATTTCGATCATGAAAATGATTTACGAGGAAGAATGCGAAAAGCGCGGTGAAGATATTTTTGTAAGTGAGCAATTGAGTATCATTTTGCTTAACCGTAATACTGTGATCACTTTTCAGGAGGCTGATGGAGGAGATGTGTTTGATATTATTCGCAGCCGCATTCGTTCGGGTAAAGGTCGTGTGCGAAAGTGTGGTGCCGATTATTTGATGTATGCTTTAATCGATGCGGTAATTGATCATTACTTCACGGTGCTGGAACATTTAGGTGATGAAATTGAGGAAATGGAAGACCAACTCGTTGATCATCCGCAGCAGAGCACCATGCGCACGTTGCACTACATGAAACGTCAAACTATTTATTTGCGCAAGGCGTTTTGGCCAATGCGTGAACTGGTGAGTAATTTGCAGAAGAGTGAATCCAAGCTAATTACTAATCCTACACAAGTGTATTTGCGTGATGCATACGATCACGTTATTCGCGTAATTGATTCGGTAGAAACGTATCGCGATATTTTGTCCGGCATGATGGATTTGTACATGTCCAGTGTAAGTAACAAGATGAATATCGTGATGAAAACGCTCACGATCATTACGACCATCTTCGTGCCATTAACATTTATCGTGGGTGTGTACGGAATGAATTTTGATCACATGCCCGAATTGCATACCATGAACGGATACTATGTAATATGGGGCATAATGGTACTAATCGCAGTGGCGTTATTAATTTATTTCAGACGAAAAAAATGGTTGTAAGATTTTTAATTCCACTGCTTTTTTTAATTGCGGCGTGCAGCAATGAGCGTGATCCGCAACATGAGGCTGACTCGGCACAACAGGCAGGAGCCGCTTTGTTGGAATCATTGAAGGAAAATGATTCCATGAAGAATTTGCGCAGCGAAGACACTATTCACATGATCACGTTGCCTACAGTATTTGACGGGGATATTGTGTTTCAGAATTTGAATCATCCTATTGCAAAAAGTTTAGGTGCCATGTCCGGCTCCAAGTACAACCATTGCGGAATGATTTTTTTACGCGCAAAAGATGGTATGTATGTGGTAATTGACGTAACCGATTCTGTGCGCATCACTCCGCTTCGCGAGTGGGTCGCCGCCGGCGAAGGAAAGCAGGTTGCATTAGCACGTTTCAAAAATCATAATGTTGAGATGAATGCGCGCAGATTGGAAAAATTAAAAAAAGCATTAAAAGAAATTCGACGTAAACCCGGTGATCCGTACTACTCTTGGGGCGACCAAGGATTTTACAGTTCGGAATTGGTGTATAAGGTATATCAAGGTTCTATCAATGCCGAGTTGTCTGAGCGTCGTACGTTTGCGCAATGGAAATTCGAATCGGATAGTTTGACAAACGCCTTGAAGAAGGTGTATAACGGAACAATTCCGGCAACGGAACAATGTGTGTCTCCCGATGATCTTCGTAATTCGGCAAAACTGGAAGTAGTATATGAGCGCTGATCGCAACGAAGGTTTTGTGTTACACAAGTTCGGTAGTGCCGGCGATTCATTTCAGTTGAAGGAACTCCCCGTGCCGTCGTGTGGTGATCATGAGGTCGTGATTGCATCGGAAGCATTCGGATTGAATTTCGCTGACGTGATGGCGCGACAGGGGTTGTACGGAGATGCGCCTCCTTTGCCCTGTGTTTTAGGTTACGAATGCGTGGGTCGTGTGGTACAAATTGGGAGCAAAGTAACTGCCGTGAAGATCGGAGATCGTGTAACAGCATTTTCGCGTTTCGGAAGTTATGCGCGATTTGTGAAAACAACAGAACAAGCAGTGGTGCGAATTCCCGAAAGTTGGGATGTTGTAACGGCATTGGCATGCGCAACTCAAGGCTGCACCGCTTGGTTTGCGGCGTATGAAACGTTTCCTGTGCGCAAAGGTGATGTGGCAGTAGTGATGGCGGCTGCAGGTGGAGTAGGAAGTGTTTTGGTGCAGCTGCTGAAGAATCGCGGAGCGCGTGTAATTGGCGTCGTGGGTTCATCGTCGAAGATCGATTACGTCAAAACGTTGGGAGCTGATGATGTAGTAATTCGCGAGACGGGAAAATTAGGCGAGCTGATTTTGGCTGCTAATCGCAATAAGAAAATAGATATCGCTTTTGATAATATCGGTGGAAAAACATTTAAAGAATTATTTAAAATAATTGCACCGGGTGGACGAATCGCAGGTTATGGCGCTGCGGATCGTTTGTTGTTAAGAGGATGGTGGGGAAAGTATAAATTGGGTTTCGGTTTTGGTTTTTACAATCCCGTGCAATTGCTGATTCCGTCTAAAACCATGGCAGGCATCAACATGTTGCGTATTGCCGACCGTCAACCGGCGTTGTTGCAGGAATGTTTGCTGCAAGTAACACAAGTAGTGGAAAAGGGCGTGGTAAAAGTGCCGGAAGGTAAGTTGTTTAAGGCGACAGAATTATCTGCCGCGCATGAATATTTGGAAAGTGGACGTTCTGTAGGTAAAATTGCAGTAACGTGGTAATGTTAATAGATCTGCTAATCATAAATTAGAATACGATTATGAAAAATGTGTTTGTAATTATCGCTCTTGCAGCAACAGTTCAATTGTTCGGACAGCCTTTACGTCCAACTTCGAAAGACACCAATTTCACAACCCCCGCGGGAGTGAAAATCGGTTTTTGGATTGAACGTGAGGGAATTTACGATGTGAAAGGAATGTATATCGACGGAAAGAAGGATGGCGTGTGGATTAGCTATCCTGCCGGCGGCAACATTATGAATATGTTGGAGACGTACAAAGACGGCAAGAAGAATGGTGTTGCGTTAGCTGTAGACCGTTCCGGGTTTATTTTTCGTGAAGAATATTATTTGAACGATACCTTGCACGGCGCACGTAAAACGTATTTCACCGGAGGCAAATTAAAGTCTGAAGAAAATTACAATCACGGCAAGTTGCATGGAAGCCGGAAGTTGTACAACAGCAACGGAAAGTTGCAGGAAGAAGGCACATACGTAAATGGTGTCCGTCATGGTATAGCGAAGTGGTATTACATAGAAGGCGCATTGAATACCGAGTCGGTTTATGTAAACGGCATGTTACAAGGAAAACAAACCGGATATTATAAAAATGGAAATAAAGCCAGCGAAGTGAATTATGTAAATAATGAGATGGAAGGCGAATATGTGGAATACTTTGAAAGTGGAAAACTGAAGGTGAAAAGCTTTTATGTAAAGGGTAAACTCCAGGGCAAGTACACGGAATTTTACGAAAGCGGAAAAGTGTATTTAAGCGGAACGTTTAAAGACGGTAAGCGCACCGGCTCGTGGACAGAAACTGCGGAAAGCGGAAAGAAAATAGGAACAATTACTTATAAAGATGGCGCAATCGTAAGTGGCGCTATTCAAGGTCCGCAACCGAATCCTGCACCGGAAGCGGTGGATCCGAAGAAGTAGGTGCGCCCGAGTGCGAATGGGAGAGTTGGCAAAATTTTCGTAGAACGATATAGTTTTGGATCGTAAATGGTCCGAACCTTCACGTATGCGTTTATATTTCGTCGGAATTGCAGGTAGAGGCTGTTTTCCGTAAAAAATATTTCACTTCCCCTTTATGGAATTTCACTCAATTTTGCATCTTACTTATGCATAAGCAGCAAAATACCGGATTACTGAAGTGATGAAAGCTATTATTTCCATGCTCATTGTATCGCTGAATCTGTTCAGTGGCGCGGTGCTCATGGCTCAACCCGGCCCCAAGGATGGTGGCGTGTTGGTGCATGCAATCGTGGTGCGTGGAGTTGCTTACAAGCTGTTTTCTGGAAAGTCGAGTCGGGAGGAGCTGGTGCGTGTTCCAAATGCACCTATTCAATCGGAACATTGCATTTTGAATGAGCAGGGAAAGGTGCGATACAAGCTTACGACAACCCCTAATCCATTCCAACATGATTTGTTGCAACTCCCTTACAACGGATTTTCTTTTTTTCTGCCGGCACAGGTCAATAATAAAGCGGCGAGTTACCAACGTATTTTGCTCATTTATCGACAAGATACAATGACGATAGACTTTAGTAATATCCCGCAACAGTCATTCGGAGAACGTTATGAAATGGAACAAATTTATTTCATGCCGGGACATTTTAAAGTTAATTACTTGAATGAGGTCCTGCGTATGCACGACGCTGCCGCATATTATTACCGCGCATTAGGTATAACACCGGAAACAGATACAGCATTGCAACGTATCGGAGTTCTTCAATATTCACCTCCTGCAGATCGAAACAGGATGCTGCAGTATTCCACGACTTCAATTAAACCACTTTGCGGCACTCGCTACAATTTGGAGTTTCGTATTCCTGCAAGACAATTTGGAGAATACGAGTTAAACACATTGCAAGTTCAAAGGAGCTTAGATTCAAGGTGGATACCGCAAGCAAATTGCACCGTGAGTATTGATTCAAACGTCGTTCATACGAATTCCATTTATTCCCGATCAGTGATTAAGGTGCAATTAAGGTTTGCGGACAATGCTGTTCCGGGTGATACACTTCGCGTTGCTGCTATTAACAGTTGGCGCGATACGCTGTTTTCAATTTTTGTGTACAGCCAACATCGGCAGGTCATACGTGATACGGTGTACCAATTGTTTTCTGATGCGGGAAATGAATTTGTCTGCGTGCAACGAAGTTCCGATGTGAGTATCGCCATCGAAGATTTCGGTACTGATCAAGCAGTGCCTAAAGTGTTGTTTTACAGAAGTTCGTCTGAGAATACGGACAATAAGGCAAGTTACTTGTACAGTGATCGCATCAGTCCTACGGGATTGATGCACGAAGAAATGATACGTGCGTTGGCAACAGCTAAAGTCCAATGGAATGGACAACCATTTACCGGTGTTATCTATTGGGCATTTCCATTTTATGATGCGCGTGTCCAGTCCGGAGCTATTCCACTTCATGATATTTATAGTATAACTTATAAGAATGGTAAGGTGGTAACACAACAAATTAATAAAGCTGTACAATGATGAAGTCCTTAAATAGAACGTTTCGAAAAGCATCCCCGTTAGGATGGTGCAAACATTTGTTTCTCCTATTTATAGGTGCGTGTTCATGCAATTTCGAGCTTCAAGCGCAGGATTCTCAGGACACAGTTGAAATTTTTCGTATTGAAGAATTTGTTGTGTACAGGATAAAATGTGTGTACACACAAGTTGAGGATTACGAGCTTCATCCGCCAAATTCCCGAGTGCCGCGCAAAAGCACTGCATACAATAATGATATATACCGCGCAGGAAAGTCCGTAGGGCGTGTTGCACATTTTGATTCGTCGGAGTGTAAAATTGAATTTCATGATAGACGCCTTACTCCCAACGAAACCATCGATAAAATTGCCTTTATCGTTATTGATCTGTGCACTAAAAAATTGGCCAGAGAATTTCCTCAATACAATCGCGTTGCAATGCATGAAGTGGATTCGATATTCATGGTTCCTATTGATTCCGTCTATCGTTGGAATAATCAGATAATTACGATCCCTGATTTTTATACTGTGAAACCGGTGAAGCTGGACTCGCTGCGAAAAAGACAGGTAAGTAGTTATTTCGAAAATGTTCCACCACTGATAAAGGATAAAAAGGAATATGCTCCGGTTACCGGACGTTTTCGAGTTGTCTTGTATACGAAGAAAGGAAAGTATACGTACATCATGTATCACAACAACGCACTGATTAACGGATGGCGTTACGGAGCAGCGTTCGCTTACGACAGAAACTTTGCACAAGAAGTGTGGGACGCGATGAATAGCAAACAACACTAAGTCCCATTACCTTCCTAGTCTCATTGCAGCCAAGCATAGCTCATTATGTGGTGCGTAGGGAGTTCGCCTGAATGTACAGTGGCGTGTGCGGTTAATAGTTACGAATAGTTGAGTAACAACACACATTCATGAAATTGAATTAAATTTGATTATGGCAGACGACAAAGATGCGCCGAATGTAAATGAACCTCTTGGCTTTTACCCAAGTCGAAAGATTACTTTTTATAAATCTTTCGAGGAGGAGAATGCTGCTAAAATTGCCTATTACGCGAGTTTGACACCTGTTGAATGTATGGCTCAATTGAATGCCTTGTTAAGACAATTTTACAAGAACCGGTTAGAACAAAGTCGTGGATTAGGCACAACAATAAGATTTGACTAAATGGATATATTCTTTGATGAACATAAGGAATTGTTACGTGCATTGCTTAAAGCTGATGTCGAGTTTATTCTAGTCGGAGGATATGCCGTAAATGTTCATGGTTACGTTCGTGCAACTAGTGATATGGACATCTGGTTGAAGCCGGATAATAACAACAAGCATAAACTCGCAGAACTCTTATTAAGCCTGAATTACGACAAGTCAGGAGTAGATTATATTGCCAAACAGAATTTCGAAAGACCTTTCGTGTTTCATATAGGTGAAGCCCCACTTGCAGTTGATTTTATTACTAAGATCAGTGGTGTAACATATGATGAAGCGGATCGTAGCAAGAAGTATTTGCCTGTAGGAGACATTCAAGTTCCTGTTCTGCATCTCCATCATTTAATCTTATCTAAAACCGGTACAGGACGCCTTAAAGACGCGGCGGATATAGAATATCTCCAAAAGATAGAAGCCGAACGAAACAAAGGAAAGCGTTAATCACATGGTAATCTCGTTCTAGGTTAATTCTCAACATTCCGAATATCAATTTTAGAGTCAACCTCTATTGCATTTGATAAGAACGAAGTTACTCCCAAAGCATCTTGATTGAGAGCAATTCAGACGAAAAAAGTTCATTTACCACCCCAATACCATCGCCGCAGAACACAAAATACTATGCGATGCTTTCGGGAGAGCTCCCGAACCTTGCAAATAGCGGTACTCGGCTCGTACGTACAATTGCGAATGCGGACTATAATTCAAATTCAAAGAGTAGCCGTACACATTCGTCTTACTACCCAATAGAATTCCATAATTATCGGAGTAGTATTCTGCACGTGCAGCAACGTTCCAGTTTTTTACGAATGCATAACGTAACACGGCATTGGCCGTGTGCCAACTGTGGTAGTTCGTGCTTTCGGGTGTTTGTTGTTGCAATCCGAAATCAAATGCCAGTACGTAACTCCATTTTTTATCAGTAGGTGAACTGACATACACATTGCTGAAATAGCGCATCAGTCGTGCAGTATCGGGTGTATCGCTTCCTGCAAAAGTGCTCCAGTTGCAGGTGTATTTTTTACGTGTAGTATAAGTGAGCTGAGTTCCTATTGCGGGTAGCGTATTACTCGGAGCAAAACGAATACGTTGCCAGCCGGTCAGTACCATTGCACTCATACTCCACGCTTCATTGGGACGAAACCCATATTTAACGCCGCTCTCGAAGTAAGGCGAATTCTCGGCCATTAACGAACGTGACAAAGACAAGTTGTTGTACGACACCGCCGATTCATAACCGACGTGCGATGGAAATATGCCTGCACTAATCATGTGTTTTCCTGCGCTATCTAGTTGCCAATCGATACTTGCTTCGTTGATCCACTGCAGTGCTTTAGGTTCTTGTGCGTAGTTGTCGGTAACATAACTTCCGGCGTGCACTCCTGCGCGTGCGGTAAAACGTTTATACGCAAATGTGGTATGCACCAATGCTTGATTCAGACTGAGTTGATGATGGCGCGTGTGATTGTATAGAAACGGTAATCGCTTCGTAGTTTGCGGACGCAGAAAATCGTATTGATAGTAGATGTCGAGATAGGCGGTGGTGTTGATCCGCAATGAATCGGCACACAGGTGCAGCGTCTGCCATAGGAGCAGTGTGATGACAACCAATTGTTTTGACTTGAACATCTTTTGCGAATGTACATATATTCGTAGTGCCAAAGTTTCGATACCGTTACGAATCTATCTGCACTATTTAATATTAGTTAATGGCAACACACAAATCCAAAGCATTCGTTACCGAAGTCGGGGAACAGTATTTCAATTTACAATTGACGATCAACGCCAAACAGCTTCCGAAATTCGTAACAGGGAAACTGCAGCGTGTGCTTGCAACGGTTAACGGATTTACTTTTCCATGTGCGTTGCGTCCCGTTAAAGGAAGCAAGGACATGTACATTACGCTGAGTAAGGACAAGGTAAAGAAGTCGAAAGTGGAAGCCAACACCACTATTGTTATTTCCTTGCAAGAAGATAATAGCGAATTCGGCTTTCCTGTTCCGGAAGAATTTGCAGAATATCTTTCACAAGAACCGGAAACCATGGACATGTTCAAGCAGCTTCCTGCCGGTTATCAACGTGGATTTTTACATTATATCGATAGCGCGAAAACATTGGACACTCGCATTAAGCGGTGCATTCATATCGGAAGCCGCATTCGTGAAGAGTTTTTGAAACGCAAGAACAAGTAAGGCAGCGTAATGTAACTCAGGTCACATTTATTCCTTTTCGCATTACAGATCTTCGTACTTTACAATATTATTGCACGATTATGGACCACAACGAAAGAAGAGATTTTATTAAGAAGATTGGCTTAGCCGGCTTAGGTGCTGCAGTGGCTCCATCATTGCTATCTGCAAACCCGGAAGAGCAAGTTGTTGATTCCGGTCAGGTCATTAATAAAAAGCCTGTTGCGAAAACCACGCTTACTATTTTACAAACTACCGACGTGCATTGTCAGGTTCATCCTCACGATGAATTGTTCTGGGAAAATAATGCAGCGGTATTTCGCAAGACCGGTGGTTACGCACAGCTGACATCTTTAATTGATGAGCATCGAAAAAAGAATCCGAACACGTTTGTGGTGGATACCGGCGACATGTTTCAGGGAAGTGCATTGAGTGTTAAAACAACGGGGCAGGCGTTTATTCCGATATTAAATTCCTTGTGTTACGATTTATTTCTTCCCGGTAACTGGGAAGTGATTTACGGAAAGAAGAACATGCAAACGCTGTTGGGTGCTTTAAATGCGCCTAAGGTGTGTGCGAATATGTATCATGATTTGGGTGATGGAAAACGTGGCGAATTGATTTTCCAACCGTATTACACCTGGTCTGTAGCCGGTGTAAAAATTGGGTTTTTAGGTTACACCGATCCGTTGGTTCCTATTCGCCAAAGTCCGAATTACAGTAAAGGAATTTTGTACACCAAGCCCGAAGAGAATTTAGCGCATTATGTTGAAGTGTTGCGTGAACAAGAGCAATGTGATTTTGTCATCATGTTGGCGCATTTAGGTTTGTCGCAACAAATTGCATTGGCGAATATGCCGGAATGCAAAGGCGTAGATTATATTTTCGGCGGCGATACGCATGAACGTGTGCGTAAGCCTATCGTATGCACATATAGTAAAGTCGTTGAGCCGGGAGCATTTGGTTCATTCGTAGGGAAATTAGAATTGACCTTAGAGAATGGCAAGATTACCGGCGATCGTTATGAATTGCTGGAGGTGAATGCAGCGAAAATTAAGCCTCAGAAAGACGTGCAGGCATTAGTGGATAAAAATGAATTGCCACATAAGCCGATGATCAACGAAGTGATTGGTTACAGTACGATTCCATTGTATCGCTATTTCGTGGTTGAGAATCCTATTGACACGATGATTCTTAACGGATTGAATTGGAAGTTTCCTGAAATTGATATCGTGTTGTCCAACGGATTTCGTTTTTGCCAGCCGAACGTAACACGTGATAAAACAGGCAATATTCCTATAACGCACGGATACATTTTTGATATGTTGCCTGTCGATAGTAATGTGAGAACCGGAAAAGTTACGGGTAGGCAAATTATGGAGTGGCTGGAAAAGGAATTGAATAATGTATTCGCGAAAGACGCTTCTAAACGCTTTGGTGGTTGGGTGATTAAGTTCAAAGGAATGGAAGTGGAATTCAAAGCGTTTGAAGAAGCCGGGAAGCGAGTACAATCGGTGAGAGTGAAGGGCGAAGCGCTGAACATGGATAAAACGTATAGTATTTTGGCGTGCGAACGCGATGGTGATCCGGAAGATATGTTATGTCGTATGCGAGGTGTTAAAGAACCTAAAAATACGGGCACGACTTTGCATCAAGCGATGATCGAATATTTGAAACAGAATTCCCCCGTAACGCCCACGCCACCGCATAATGCGCGTATTTTGGATGCGCCGGAAACCTTGTTATCTCAGGTAACAGGAGTTGACTACGAATTCCGTTAAACAGCGAAGCATATTGATAATAGCTCCATAACTTTGCGGTATGAAAAAAGTGTGGGTCAATTTATCGGTAGTGGTGTTGGCATTAGGCATCATCGCGGTTGCTTATTACGTATGGCATGTTAATCAGCAAGGTGGTGCATTGCGTCAATTGCCCATCTTCAATCCAATCGCAGCAGAATTACAAAACAACATCGCTCCCAACGACAATCATAAAGTCAAAGACTTCAAGGTCGTGAATCAGTACGGCGATACTATTACACGTAAAGATTTTTCAGGTAAAATAACCGTGGTTGATTTTTTCTTCACCACGTGTCAGGGCATTTGTCCGAAGATGACGAATCAGATGGATCGTGTGATGGTGAAGTATCGTAAAGATGATCGCGTGTTGTTACTATCGCATACGGTTAATCCTGAAAACGACAGCGTGCCTGTTTTACGCGGGTATGCGGAAAAACACATCAAAGAAAAAGGTAAGTGGCATTTTGTTACCGGCGACAAAGCGCATTTGTATGATCTGGCGCGCACAAGCTATTTATTATCCGATACACGTGGAGATGGGGGCAAAGAAGATTTTGTGCACTCCAATAATTTCGCGTTGGTCGATCATAACGGTTACATCCGCGGTATGTATGATGGTACGGATCCCAAAGACGTTGATCGTTTATTGGCGGAGATGGATGTGCTGCTGGCGGAATTGAAATAAATCACTACCCGTGTGCCGGGCATTTTTTACAACGCTTCGCTTTCTTCCATTTTTTACAGCACGACTTCTTCTTTTTCATTTCCAGTTCTATCAACTGATGAAAAATGCAAGGTCGCTGGCCGGGAATGATTGTTTCGTGCTGAAGCATGTTGCGAATTTCCAATGAACGGGACTTGGATGCAATACCTTGTTTAGGGTATTTCGGTCGGGAAGTGGTGTATCTTTGCACAACAATTTATTCCCGGATCTGTTATAAGTACAGTGAAAAGTAGCATCCAACATTCCGAATTCCTGCAGTTTGTAGGGCCTTTGTGGAAAACACTTCACATTGCCGGGCCTTGTGGTGCAGAATCGGCGGAGCAGTTATTAGCGGTTGCAAAAGCCTTAGCGGCAGATGGTCGCACGAGCTTGATGCGAGCCGGCGTATGGAAACCGCGCACACGTCCCGGAGCATTTGAAGGTGAAGGTGAAACGGCTTTGCAGTGGCTGGCCGATGTGAAGAAGGAAACAGGAATGCGCACAACCGTGGAAGTGGCTACTGCAGAACATGTGGAGCTGGCCTTGAAATACGGCGTGGATGTGTTGTGGATTGGTGCGCGTACTACGGTTAATCCGTTTTCGGTGCAGGAAATAGCTGATGCTGTTGCAGGAACAGGAATTCCCGTGATGGTTAAAAATCCGGTGCATCCCGATTTGGCGTTGTGGCTGGGCGCTTTAGAGCGACTGCATCGTGCCGGCATTACCAAGTTGGCTGCAGTGCATCGCGGGTTTCATACGGCGATTAA
Organism: uncultured Flavobacteriales bacterium; assembly: GCA_937974275.1. Lineage (GTDB taxonomy): Bacteria > Bacteroidota > Bacteroidia > Palsa-965 > Palsa-965. The sequence continues at coordinate 3,308 of CALJIF010000131.1, read as the reverse complement.
AACCAATTACAGGAACGCTCCTTTGTGGGAAATTCCTATCGAATTACAAGCCACAGTTCCTGAATTGCCTGTTATTTGCGATCCGAGTCATATTGCCGGAACACGCGAATTAATTCCGCAAGTGGCGCAAAAAGCTATGGACTTAAACATGGCGGGATTGATGATTGAAGTACATCCCGATCCCGATGCGGCGAAGAGTGATGCACAACAACAATTTACACCAACACGTTATTTCGAGTTGCTGAATGATTTGTTGTATCGTGATGTGAGTGCCGCACATCCTGAATTTGAAAGCGATCTGAAAGCTCTGCGTGAGGTGATTGATGGTATTGATGAAGAATTGCTGCACATGTTGGCCCGCAGACAAGAAGTGGTGGCGCAAATTGGTGCGATTAAGAAAAAACACGGCGTGACGATTTTGCAATTGGAACGATGGATTGAAATTTTGCAGACGCGCGGTGATACCGGGCAAATGTTAAAAATTGATAAAGATATTATCGTCGCGTTGTGCGAAGTGCTTCACAAAGCCTCTATTCGCAAGCAAAACGAAGTGATGAACAATCCGCATGCGGAAACCGGAGTTGCACAATACAAGTAACACCGATATATTGCGCTAAACATCTATTTAGCGACAATGAAGACACTCACGAAAGATATGCAGGACAAGATCACGCCTCAGATGGCGCTCGATCTTTTGAAGAATGGAAACAAACGTTTTTGCGATAACCTGATGGCGCATCGCGATTTGCTGGAACAAGTGAACATCACCAGCGACGGACAATTTCCATTTGCTGTTATTTTAAGTTGCATTGATAGTCGCACTTCCGCAGAGTTAATTTTCGATCAGGGTTTGGGTGATATTTTTTCTATTCGTATTGCAGGCAATGTATTGAATACGGACATTCTCGGTTCCATGGAATTTGCCTGCAAAGTTGCCGGAAGTAAATTGATCGTGGTTTTAGGCCACACGAAATGCGGTGCTATCAAAGGAGCTTGCGATCACGTGGAAATGGGCAACTTAACGGAGTTGTTATCAAAAATTCAACCGGCTATTTATGCCGAACGCGAAACCACTACGGATCGTTCTTCTAAGAATGCACGCTTTGTAGAGAACGTTGCTGTGTTGAATGTGAAACGCACCGTAAACAGCATCATACAACGCAGTCATATTCTGGAGGAGATGATCAACAATGGACAAATTGCATTGGTCGGTGGTAACTATGACATCGATACCGGTGTGGTAGAATTTTTTGACGACTGCATGCACATGAAAAATGCATAGAAATTAATAAGGCTTCCACATCGGAAGCCTTTTTTGTGTTGAGCGAGTGTATGTTATTCTAAAACTATTCGTAGCGTTTGCGATTCACCGTTCTTCATCGTAGAACGCAGCATGTACATGCCTTTGGGCAAATGGCTCAAATCAACGGCACTGTTGTTGATCGGGCTTGCGAAAACACTTTTACCGGTGAGATCCAGCACTTCCAGGAATTGCATTGGATTGCTCGCATCGCGATTGGTAAATTGAATGGGGCCGTTGCTTGGCACAGGATATACTCTTAGCAGATGGACTTCTTTTTCATGATCACTGATGCCCATCCACATCGGGTGCACAAAAACAATTTGGCTGATGGTATCCAGATTAGAACTGAAATTCGGATCGTTCGGCAACGGCCATACAACAATAACATTTCCGCCAATGCGCAACAATCCCTGGTTTTGTACACTTCTTATTTGATATGTGGTTTGCAGCACCACGGTATCTGAAGGAAGAATGAAACCCTGATAGGCGCCGAAGTACAATGGAATAACGGTTGCGCCGGTGTCAATGTAACCGACAATATCTACGGTGTAATTTGGTGAGTAGGTAATGGAGTCGGAAAAATTCTGCAACACGATACCAACTAATGCTGTATCACCATCAATCGCAGTATCGGGTAAGTTGATAAACGAACTGGTGTAAAAGCCGATCGTGTTTTGTGCTTTCGATTCAGTAGAAGTGAAACACATGGCACTCAATAGTGCAGTCGTAAATAAGAACGTGATGATGCGTCTCATGGGTGGTATATTTTCTATTTCCCGAAATTACGGTGGTATCGGGGATAAGTTACAACTGATTCCCAATTTTATTACTTGTTCAAAACTACTGTTTTGCCACTACAATACGCTGTGTCCAACGGTTCTTTCCGGCTGTAATGCTCATAAAATATACGCCTGAGGACAAATTGTCCAATGGAACCGTGATAATATTATTTCCGGTTACACCCGAAAATATTACGTCTTCACTGCACTTTTGTCCGGTGCTATTATAGAGCTCGATTTGAATCATGCCCGCATTTTTCAGGTACAGCGACACTTGCGTTTGTTGTTGCGCAGGATTCGGATAAATGGAACCGTTAAAATTTTGTTGTTCAGATATACCGGTGAGATTACAATTGTTCGGATGACCACCGAGATTGTTATCCAACCACAACATGCGCTGATTGATCCACCACTGCAACGTATCTACTTCTTCCTGATAGTTTTGACCTACATAATAATTCGGCCACACATACGCGCCCATGATCGGCCATACGGTGAAGTTCCAATCTTGACTTTCGTTCATTGCATTGGCCGTAGAATCTGTCCATGCATTGATGTAATTCGTATTCAAAATGGTGCCACGCAATTCTTCCCAGCGACAACGTACTTGTTGCATGAATACAGAATCTTGTGTCATGCGTTCGAACCAAAACGGATTTAACCAATAGTCGCCACCACAGATGTAATTGAAGTTGTATTGCCATCCTGCGTAATCTTCTCCTTCGCAAAAATTAACGTTACCGTAGGTTAAATCATAATCCCAAATCGGCGCCATCACGAGCTTTCCACCATTGCTGAACTTGTCTTTATAGATGTAAAAACTTTTACGATACGCATCAATGCTCTTGGTGAATTCTTGAATTATGAACGCATCTACACAAGCGTTGATATCCGCATAAGCACGATAACCTAATGTAGGATGCATAAAATTCGGACCAATCAATGCGGTTTCGAAACTGTCCACATAAGCTTGAATGTATGCGGCTTGTTGCGGAACAATGTCATTTCCATCGGGATAGTAATAATTGATGTAAATAGAATCGCCCGTAGGCCATGGTAAGTAAGGCGAATTCCAACCCGGATCGCTGCCGCCCGAATTTTTATCCAATTTCAAAATGTATCCTCCGGTCAATTGATCGCCGGTGATATCGGTAGGTTGCAACTTCGGAATGTCAATACGATTCGCATCACGTTTTACTTTTTCCATCAGAATATATACCCCAACA
>CALJIF010000130.1 GCA_937974275.1 uncultured Flavobacteriales bacterium | reverse complement strand
ATAACAAGTTGTTTTGAAAATGAAGTTGGTTAATACGAACGTCAAAAGTGGTGTCTGTTGCTGTCCAGTTAATACCACCGTCATTTGATGCGTAGAGATTGCCTTGTTCATCCCCGCACAACACCACATTATTACTGATAAATTGTGTTGCAGTTAACGGAGTACTTGTAAATGCCGCCTGATTAGCCCATGTTTCACCATAATCGGATGAAGTGTAAATACGCCCGCTGTCGCCTACAATTACTGCATTTCCCCCCGAATGCATAGCGATGTCACGAACAACTCCGGATAAAGCCGCTTGATTTGTTGTCCACGTTGTACCGCCATCAGTTGTTCTGATAATAATAGAATGTCCCGAAGCGGCTAGTTTACCTGCACTTAATCCAATAGTGGAATTCGCAAATGATATAGTCGTTAGATCTTCTGTAGTGCCTGTTGGAACAGCAGTCCATTGTGTATAGCCAACTGATGTACACAGCACCAGTAAACCGGAAAGTATAGATTTCATTCGTCTTATTTAATAATTCGTACCACACATTCACGTCCACCGGAATTAACACGAAGCAAATATGTGCCTGTTGCTAAACCGTGGAGTGTTGGCGACGAAATTACATTAATGCCCGCGATAAGTTGCGTTTGTTCTGAGTTTATCAATTTTCCTTGTACATCGTAATAGCTCAAGGTAGCAGCTCCTGTTGTGTTGGCCACTATCTGAACTACCGATTGTTCACCTATCGGGTTAGGGAAAATACCTGCCGCAAGAACACCGTCTCCATTAGCAATTCCGGTTGTAAGATCAACATAGAAACCATCACTGACATAGTTACTGGTGATTAGGCCTGCACCGTTCTCGGCCCGCACGGCTATGTAATACCATTGGCCGTTCTGAAGTGTGAGATTGTTCATGACAACGGTGTCATATCCCCAGTTCGATGTCCATGCAACAACATCCGAGTCTCCCGCCGTTGTTCCCAACGCAAACCAATATCGGAACAGCCCGGAATGTGGATCGGAAGAGCCGGACCAATTACCTTCTGCATAAGAAGGGAAAATCCACAGGTCAACGTCTGTATTTGGGCCGTCATTAATAGTATCAATTGATGTCGGAACTGTCCAATCTACATTGATATCCTGATAAGCTATTGCAGAAAGGTTTTTTACGGAATCTCGAACAATTGATTTTACTCTTCCCGCTGCAACGTTGGGCGCAGTATTTTGATAACGCAAATCACACCCGGTGCAATTACCAACAGTTACGGTTAATGGCGCATTAGAAAATCTGGATCGATAAACTTTGAAATTATTGATCGACCAATTCGAATTACCGCTGCGGAATGAAATTGAATTACCGTTGCTCAGCGGTTGTGAATCGGTCCAGGTTCCTACAAGCTGATTGTCCTGATATACATCGGTTTCGCCGGTTACACGATCGTAAATTACTTTCCAGTCATACCATTGCCCGATTGCAACCGTAATTGGAACGCTGTGTTGTAACGTGAAAACATCGTTTACTACTTTATAAAATTCCAGCTGACTCTGATCAACACGGAACCATACAAAATAGGAATTGCCTCTGTTCGGTAATGCCGGATTGTCGCAGAAGTAATGGAATCCCGCACGACGATTATTTCCGGTGCCTTCAATTTTTCCTGCCCAATGGTATAAATACTTGTTGGACAAATTTTGTGTTAATGACGCATATATATTCGTATTGTTCTGATTCTCGTCACTTTGATTCAGCACACCGTTCACGATAGCCCATGTTCCTGTTGCAGCAGTCCATTCCGGATGAATTGTGGTCTGGTCAAAGTTGTCACTGAAGAATCCGCGTGTTGAATTGGCTCTCCAATCGGCACCATCATAATCAA
>CALJIF010000129.1 GCA_937974275.1 uncultured Flavobacteriales bacterium | reverse complement strand
CCTTCTCGAACCTCGACACGCTCTCCTATCCGCTGGCCCATGCCGCCGGCGCCCGTTATGATCAATTGATGAACCTTGGATGGAAGGTGTTAATTCCATTGTCTTTAGTCAATTTAGCAATTACAGGCTTGGTGATGTATTTCACCGGAAATCTCGAATAAGATGTGAGTGAAATAAAATAAGAAGGATTATGATGCAGTCACTGACTAACCGCTCGAAACAAGTTTCCAAGAAGGAAATGACCTTCATGGAAAAATTATACCTGCCTGCAATTTTAGGCGGGATGCGTATCACATTAAGTCACTTGTTCAAGAAAAAGGTAACCGTAAGTTATCCGGAACAGAAGCGCCCTATCAGCCAAGTGTATCGAGGTCAACACGTATTGAAACGAGATGAAAATGGCGCTGAGCGTTGCACCGCGTGTGGATTATGCGCCGTTGCTTGTCCTGCGGAAGCCATCACCATGACTGCCGCAGAACGCAAAAAAGGAGAAGAAGGATTATACCGCGAAGAAAAATATGCAGCAGTGTACGAGATCAATATGTTGCGTTGCATTTTCTGCGGACTTTGTGAAGAAGCATGTCCGAAAGAAGCGATCTTCTTAACTGACCGAATTGTTCCTACAGAATTTGAACGCGGTGATTTCGTTTACGGCAAAGACAAACTGGTTGAGCCCATGGACAAAAATCTTCGTGTTGATGTTTCTGTGCGTCAAACAAAAGGTGTGTTGGAATTTAAACAGCATCCACAATATGCACACAACAAATTGTGGGATCCCAACAAAGCCATTAAATCAAAAAAATCAGCTCATTAATAGCCCTGAAGAAAGCTCCTGACTATGAATCTGACATTAACTGAAATTCTGTTTTTTGTACTATCAGCCATCACGATTATCAGTGGTGCACTGGTAATATTCAGCAGAAATCCCGTATACAGCGTGTTATACCTGATCGTTACGTTTTTTGCGATCGCGGGTCATTATATTTTATTGAACGCACAATTTCTTGCAGCCGTGCATGTCATCGTTTATGCGGGCGCAATCATGGTGTTGTTCCTGTTCGTTATCATGATGTTGAACCTGAATGAAACGACGGAGCCTAAAACCGCGCTGTGGTCGAAGTTCGCTGCGGTCATCGCCGGATTGACTTTTCTTCCATTACTTGTTGGTGCGCTCAAAACCTCTGAAGCTGTAGTGATGACGCAACCACAAAACTCCGATATCGGATTGGTGAAAACATTAGGGCAAGTTTTGTTTACCGACTATCTCGTGCCGTTCGAATTATCATCTGTACTGTTCCTGTCTGCAATGGTAGGCGCAGTGTTGTTAGGAAAAAAATCAACTGAGGAAACTAATTAAGTATGTCAGCAATTCAGATTATTCCGATTGAGTGGTACCTCACGCTAAGTGCAATACTTTTTGGTATGGGCGCATTGGGTGTGATGTATCGCAAAAATGCAATCATCCTTTTAATGTGCATTGAAATGATGTTGAATGCCGTGAACTTGTCGTTAGTGGCGTTTTCTGCGCATCACAGCGATCCGGGCGCGCAGGTATTTGTATTCTTCATCATGGCTGTAGCTGCAGCAGAAGTTGCTGTGGGCCTTGCAATCCTGATTATGTTATATCGCAACACCGGCACAACTGATGTGGAAGTGTTGAACAGAATGAAATGGTAACCGCACTTAGTAGTTTAAAGTATATCGTATTATGATTCAATTCGCCTGGTTAGTACCGCTGCTTCCACTCCTCGGATTTTTAATTCTGAGTTGGGGAGGTAAAAAATTATCCAAAGGAATTGTGCCAATTATTGGCGCAGGAAGCATCCTTGCCTCTTTCGCAATAGCACTCCTGATATTTCTTCAGCTGGGTGATGAGCCCGTACAAGTAAAAGTTTTCGAATGGTTTGCTGCCGGAAAACTCAACGTGGATTTCGCATTCATGATTGATCAGCTTTCCGTTATATTCCTGTTGATCATTACCGGCATCGGATTCCTGATTCACGTGTACTCGGCAGGATATATGCACGACGACGAGGGCTTCACTCGTTTCTTCTCTTATCTCAACTTGTTCGTGTTCTTCATGTTGTTGCTCGTAATGGGCAATAACTTCCTCATCATGTTTGTGGGCTGGGAAGGTGTTGGTTTGTGTTCGTACTTGTTGATTGGATTCTGGTACAAAAACAACGAATACAACAACGCCGCTAAAAAAGCATTCATCATGAACCGTATCGGTGACTTAGGTTTCCTGCTCGGTATCTTGATGATTTATGTCACCTTCGGAACACTGGACTATACGAAGGTGTTTGAAATGGTGAAAGCCAATGCAGCGAACAAAGACATGCTGAATCTGATCGGCTTGTTGTTGTTCATCGGTGCTTGCGGTAAGAGCGCGCAAATTCCATTATACACGTGGTTACCTGATGCAATGGCCGGCCCAACTCCGGTGTCTGCCTTGATCCACGCTGCAACCATGGTAACGTCCGGTATTTACATGATTTCTCGTGCCGCAGTAATATTTGTTAATGCGCCTGTTGCATCAGAAGTTATCGCTATCGTTGGTTTATTGACCGCGCTGTTCGCAGCAACAATCGGCTTGTTTCAAAATGACATTAAGAAAGTTCTCGCCTACTCCACCGTGAGTCAATTAGGATACATGTTCCTTGGACTTGGCGTTGGAGCGTACACAGGAGCGGTTTTCCATGTTACCACACACGCTTTCTTCAAAGCCTTATTATTCCTTGGCGCAGGTTCTGTTATTCACGCGATGAGTGGCGAACAAGACATTCGTAAAATGGGCGGGTTGAAAAAAGCACTGCCGATTACTCATCTTACATTTCTGATTGCAACCATTGCCATTTCCGGGATTCCGCCATTCTCCGGCTTCTTCTCGAAAGATGAAATTCTTGCTCACGCATACGAGCACAACAAACTTTATTGGTTCCTCGGAATTATTGGATCAATGCTTACCGCATTCTACATGTTCCGCTTATACTTCTTAACGTTCGGTGGTTCATTCCGCGGAACAGCTGATCAAAAACATCATTTGCACGAGTCGCCAAAGAGCATGACGATTCCGTTAATTGTTCTTGCTGTGCTTTCTGTCGTAGGAGGTTTAATGGGCATTCCAAACGGCCATATGCACGTGTTGCATTATTTCCTCAAGCCCGGATTTGGTCCTGCAGAAGCCTGGATTTCCAATCCGCACCACTTTAACATGCACGAGTTGTTCTTGATGAGCATTGCCGTTGCAGCCGCAGGTGTAGCAATTTACATTGCTTACATGATCTATCGTAAGAACAATATTCTTCCGGTTGATTCAGAAGATGACATGACCGCACCGCAGCGTGTTATTTACAACAAATATTATGTAGATGAATTATACGACGCGATCATTCGTAAGCCATTCGATAAGCTGAGTGATCTGGCCTACCGTTTCTTCGAAATTCCTGTTGTGGATGGTATTGTCAACGGCGTTGGTAATGCGGCAAAACAAATCGGAGGAATCGTGAAGTATGCGCAATCCGGAAGCATTGGATTGTACTTGTTCTCCATGGTTGTTGCCATCATCTTATTTATTGTTACTAAACTGTATTGATCTTTTTCGCTACTGAACTATGATAACTGCATCTCTAATAGGTTTACCGCTGATCTTCGCCATGATCGTGCTTTTCACGAAAGGTGAAGGTGCGCGCAAATTGGCGCTGGTGGCTTCTGTTATCGAACTGGGCTTGTCCTTATTCGCATTCACATTGTTGAAACAAGATCCTGCTGACGCGCGCTTGTCGTTAACAGACGTTGCTTGGATTCCCTCAATGGGCATTGATTTCGCGGTGACCATGGACGGCATCAGCATGCTGTTGGTATTGCTCACTACATTTCTTGTTCCTGTAATTATTCTGAGCAGCTTCCGCAACAACTACGAAAATCCTTCTCTGTTCTACGCATTGATTTTGTTTATGCAAATGGCGCTTGTGGGCGTATTTGTTGCGCGTGACGGATTCTTGTTCTACGTATTCTGGGAATTGGCATTGATACCGATCTACTTCATCTGTTTGTTGTGGGGCGGAGAAAATCGCGGCGCTGTTACATTCAAGTTTTTTATCTACACCTTGTTCGGCAGCTTATTTATGCTCGCTGCGTTAATCTATTTGTACATCAACACGCCGATTGGCGAAAACGGTTCACACTCATTTGCTCTATCCGCATTGTATGAAGCAGGTCACGGATTGACAGCCACAGAACAAGCTTGGGTGTTCTGGGGATTGTTCCTAGCATTCGCCGTTAAAATGCCTGTATTCCCATTCCACACTTGGCAGCCCGACACTTATGTTACCGCACCAACAACAGGTACAATGCTGCTCTCCGGCATCATGTTGAAAATGGGAACTTACGGTTTGCTTCGCTGGTTGTTACCAATGACTCCACAGGCGCTGGAAGACTGGGGCATGACAGCAGTAGTTCTCTCTGTTATCAGTATTATTTACGCTTCTGCAATGGCCTTGGTTCAAAAAGATTTCAAGCGATTGATTGCATATTCATCCATCGCACACGTTGGTTTGATCTCTGCAGGTATTATGGCTTACACGCCGGAAAAGGGCAACGTTGAAGGTTTAACCGGATCGTTGATTCAAATGTTCAGCCACGGTATTAATGTTATCGGTCTTTTCTTCATTGCGGAAATGTTATTGGGTCGCACAGGAACACGTGAAATCAGCAAGCTCGGCGGTATCCGAAATGTAAACACCTTGTTTACTTCTTTCTTCCTGATCATCATGATGGGCTCTGTCGCATTACCGTTAACCAACGGTTTTATCGGCGAGTTTTTGTTGATCAATGGCGTATATCAATTCAGCACTTGGGCCGCAGTATTTGCGGGCTTAACAATTATTGTCGGTGCGGTGTATATGCTACGCAGTTTCCAGGGCATTATGCTGGGTGAAACGAATGCGACTACAGCCAACTTCGGATCCGAATTAACGATGAATGAAAAAGCCGTGTTATTTATTGTTGCTGCAGCAGTAATTGTTTTCGGTGTTTATCCGAATCCGTTGCTTGATATTTTGCACAACGATGTAGCACAGCTGGCACAACAAATTGCAGTGAAATAATAGAACGAATCGCACTTTCCTGATATGAAAGCAATTTTAGTTTTAACAAGTTTGGGAATCATTTCTTTGCTCGCGGAAATTTTTCGTTTCCGTCGTGCTCTTTATCCCATTGTTATTTTAGGTTTGATGGGCGCTATCGCCACCACCGTTTCTTATTGGTGGTACGATGATGGTGACTTCGCAAAGTACTTTGGAGGAATGATCAACTTCGAAGACTCTTCCGTGATTTTCTCAACCATTATCATCTCAACAGGACTATTGTGGTTCCTGATGTCAGATACGTTTTTCAATAAAGAAAATCCTCGTACCGATTTAGTCGCGTTGGTTTTGTTTGCAATGGTTGGCGCAGTTATTCTTACCTGCTACACCAATATGGCGATGCTGTTTCTGGGCGTAGAAATATTATCTATTCCGTTGTATGTATTAGCCGGAAGTCGCAAAGACAGCCTGTCTTCTAATGAAGCAGCCTTTAAATATTTTATCATGGGCGCATTTGCTTCTGCGTTCTTGTTGTTTGGAATTGCATTGGTGTACGGCGCTACCGGCTCGTTTAATCTGGGTGTAATTGGTCAGGTGGTGGAAGCGAAAAAAGAGGTGCTTCCCGGCTTTTTTATGGTGGGCGTGTTGATGCTGGTGGTGAGCCTGCTCTTTAAAGTATCGGCTGCACCGTTCCACTTTTGGGCTCCGGATGTGTATCAGGGCGCACCAACACACGTAACAGCATTCATGTCCACAATTGTAAAAACAGCTGCTATCGTGGCTATTTTACGCCTCTTCCTTTCTGTGGTGTTTGATGACATCACATCATTCTGGATGCCGGTAATTCTTGTTTGTGTGGGCATCACCTTTGTTGTTTCTAACGTTTCGGCGGCAGTACAAAACAATGTGAAACGCATGCTGGCGTACTCCAGCATTTCTCACGCAGGATTTTTGTTGTTGGCGGTTGGTGCATTCAACGCCTATTCCGCAAAGGCAATCGTTTTCTACACTGCCGCTTATTCCGTTGGTTCTATTCTCGCATTTGCAGTATTAACTAATGTAATTAAAGATCACACCGGCGGACCGGTAGAGTCGTTCAACGGCTTGGGCAAAAAGAATCCGTTCATGGCATTAGTAATGACAATTGCATTATTATCGTTGGCGGGAATTCCACCAACAGCCGGTTTCTTCGGAAAGTATTATGTGTTCAATGCTGCATTGCAGGCAGGCCATGTGTGGTTGGTTATTCTTGGAATCATCGGCTCGTTGATTGGTGTGTATTATTACTTCCGCATCATCATCGCCATGTATTTCAAAGACGCAAACGAAGAAGCAAGTGTTGAGCCTTCCAAACAACATCAGTTGGTAATGTTCGTAACCGCGGTTATTATTATTGTTCTCGGACTTCTTCCCGACTTGATTCTCGGAATTGGCTCTGCTGCCGAAGTAGTAGCAGCGAAATAAATAGCGCATGAAAATAAAAGCCGGCAATTTATCTTTTTGGATTTTCATTGGACTAATCGCCGGTATTGTTGCAGGTATCTACGCACACTATACGTTGTGGGCGCAGGTAGATACTCACGCGTACGGTTCGGGAATCATCAAAGGCATTAAAGATTTTGTTGGTCATGAAGTGCGCGGTTTCCGCTTGTTAAGCGACATTTTTCTGTCGTTGGTTAAAGTTATCGTTGCTCCATTAGTATTCTCATTGCTGCTGGTTGGTCTTGCCAAAACAGGCAACTTCGGCGCAATGGGGCGAATAGGAATTAAAACTCTCGCCTATTTCACTTTTGCTACACTCATCGCATTAACGATGGGATTGGTAATCGTGAATTTGTTCGAGCCCGGTAAATCACTGGATGTTTCAACTGCTGCTGAAAAAATTGTCGCCACACAAAGCTTCGACGTGGTGAATTTCGTGCTGCATGTGTTTCCGAAAAACATCATCGAAGCAATGTCCAAAAACGACATTCTTCCCATCATCGTGTTCACGTTGTTCTTTGCAGCAGGTGCTGCCGCAATCGGAGAAAAGGGCAAAATTGTGATTGACTTCTTCGATGCTGTTGCACACATCATGCTGAAGGTTACCGGCTATGTCATGTACTTTGCTCCATTGGCGGTGTTTGGCGCAGTGGCGTCGGTTATTGCGGTTCATGGCGTGGGCGTATTGCTCGGTTACGTCAAACTTATTCTGTGTTTCTTCGGCGGACTCGCAGCTTTCCTGTTCATCGTATTGCCGCTTATCGGAATGTTTGCCCGCATTGAATACTGGAAATTGCTGAAATATATTCGCGAGCCCATGTTGTTGGCGTTTGGAACATCCAGCTCCGAAGCCGCAATGCCAAAGACTATCAATGCTTTAGAGCGCTTCGGTTGTCCGGATCGAATTATCGGATTTGTATTGCCCTTAGGATATTCCTTTAATCTCGACGGCTCCATCATGTATATGACGTTTGCAACGGTTTCCATTGCGCAAGCGTACGGCCTCGACCTTACAATCGGACAACAGCTCACCATGATGTTGATGTTGCTTGTTACCAGCAAAGGAATGGCCGGAGTGCCGCGGGCTTCGTTGGTGGTTATTGCCGGAATGTTGGACGCGTTTCACATTCCTGCAGAAGGACTTTCCGTAATTATTGCCATCGACTGGCTCTTGGATATGGGCCGATCTGCTACTAATGTTGCAGGTAACGCAGTTGCAACAGCTATTGTAGCGAAATGGGAAAATGCTTTGGGGCAACCCGGTATTGAAAATGAAAAATAACTTCCCATGTCCGAAATTTGGGAATTCCTTAAAACACTAACCGATCCCGCATCGATTATACAATACGGAGGGCTGGCGTTGCTGCTGTTTGTGGTGTTCGCCGAAACCGGCTTACTTGTAGGCTTCTTCCTTCCAGGCGATTCGCTCATGTTTGTTTCCGGAATGATTTGCGCCACACGCCCCGAATTATTGGGCGTGCACATTGTTGTGCTGTTGCTTTCGTTAATTGCAGCCGCAGTGCTCGGAAATGTTGTGGGTTACTATTTCGGCAAACGCGTGGGGCCGGCTTTGTTCCGTAAGGAAGATTCGTTGTTGTTCAAAAAGCGCAACCTCGAAACCACACAAGATTTTTATTTGCGCCACGGCGGAAAAACCTTGGTCATGGGCCGATTTCTGCCAATTATCCGAACATTCGCACCCATACTCGCCGGCGTTATTCAGGTGGATTTTAAAAAATTCATGTGGTACAATATCGTCGGAGCGTCGGCGTGGGTGACTTCATTGGGTTTGGCCGGTTATTTTTTAGGGCAAATCAAATGGGTTGAAGACAACATCGGGTACATTGTGATTTTTCTGATCATTATTACCATGATTCCCGTGTATACCACGTGGCGCCACCAGAAGCGCAAGCACAAGGCCAATTAGGCATTTCGCTGCGCCACCTAACGGCATTTCAAACCCACTTATGAATGTGCCCTCTCAACACGAAATATTTCCCCGTAATTAGCGTAAATAATTGTGGTGATAACAGCAATTAATACTTGAATTCCCCGCAGATCAATTCAGGTTTTTTTGTATGTTTGAAGCCTTTCTCTGACGGGAATTGACATAAACTTAACATAGTAAAATGAATGTCCGTTTTAAGTTTACGTATCATTGCTGCCTGAAAAAGTAAATTAGAAGTTCAACCAATACTTAATCAACTAAACAACAAACGCTATGAGCAACAAGAAGTCCTCAAATGTGCAGGCTTATTTCACAGTAGGTATCATCGTTGTCCTATATGTGGTTTCTCTTTTGATCTACACACAAGTGCTCGGAAATCCGGCAAACTTCGAAAACAACGATCCTGTTAAAGGTCACCCACTCAACACGTTTGGTATTGTACACAAAGGTGGATTCATCGTACCTATTTTGATGGCGATTAACTTGATCGTTATTGCATTTACTATTGAGCGTATGATCACTTTGATGAAAGCAAAAGGTTCAGGTAACGTTTCTAATTTCGTTCGTAACATCCGCAGCCTGGTTGAGAACAATCAGATGGATGAAGCTCTTGCTGCTTGCGATCGTCAGAAAGGTTCTATCGGAAACGTTGTGCGTGCCGGTTTGGAGAAATACAAAATGGTAGCTAACGATACGGAATTAGACAAAGAGCAAAAGATGGCTGCTATTCAGAAAGATCTGGAAGAGTCTACGTCTTTGGAGTTGCCGATGTTGTCTAAGAACTTGGTAATTCTTTCTACTTGCGCTTCTATTGCAACGCTTGTGGGTCTTATCGGAACGGTTGTGGGTATGATTAAAGCGTTTAGCGCGTTGGCATCTTCAGGTGCTCCTGACGCGAACGCTCTTGCAACAGGTATCTCTGAAGCATTGTTCAACACTGCATTGGGTATCACCGGTTCTTGTATCGCGATCATCGTGTATAACATCTTCACTTCTCAGATCGACCGTATCACTTACGGAATTGACGAAGCGAACTTCAGCATCTTGCAAACATTTGCTGCTAAGAAGCACTAATTCCTTCGCAGAAGGCTGAACTAATTATTAACGATTAAACCATCGCAATATGCCAAAGATTAAAGTGCCGCGCTCGAGTCCTTCGCTGGACATGACGCCGATGGTGGATCTCGCCTTCCTGCTGGTAACGTTCTTTATGTTAACTGCAACCATGCGTTCTCCGGAACCGGTTATCGTTGACACACCGTCATCAATTTCTGACGTAACGTTACCACTAAACTCCATGCTGATTACCATCGACACTTCGGGTCGTGTATTCTTCAACATGGAAGGAAAAGAGGTGCGCCTGAATATGCTCAAGCGTATGGCAAATAAATTTCCGGAAGTGAAGTTCACTGAAGCGCAAATGAACCGTTTCGCAGCTATGCAGTCATTCGGAGTTCCCTTAAAGGACCTGCCTGCCTATATTGATGCGGACGAAGCAAAGCGCAAACAGATTGATGAAGTGACCAAAGGAATTCCGATTGATACCGTTAATAAAACCGACGAGTTATCGTATTGGATCAACTTTGCACGCGTGGAAGAATACACCTGGCGCGCAGCTAAAAAAGCTGAAGGCGTTGAAGTAGAAGAAATGCGTGTGGCACTTAAAGCGGACGGTCAATCTTCATACAAGAAAGTTGATGCAGTTATTGCCTTGTTCAAGAAACAGGAAGTATTCCGCTTTAACCTTATCACTGATCTGGAAGGTGCAGAAGAATAATTTTTTTAATTCTTTATGGAATTGAATTCTTCTCTGCATCATACATACAGAGAAGCGAAAAACAAGATGTCAAACAAACGCCGATAGGCGCAATTATTAAAATAAGACATGGCACAAATTCAAGACAACGGCGGCGGCGGAGATGGCAAAAAAGGCCGGAAGAAAGGCGGTATGCCTTCTGTCGACATGACGCCCATGGTGGACTTGGCCTTCCTGCTTCTTACTTTCTTCGTGTTAACCTCCAACCTGAATAAGGCGAAAACCATGGAGATTACCATGCCGAAAGACGTAAAGGATACTTCAACTACCACAAAAATTAATTTCAAGTTGGCACACACCATCTTGTTAGACGGTAATCCGAAAGGAATTATCTACTACTACGATGGTAAGTTGGATGAGACTACATCATTGGGCGAAACCACTTTGGACGAAACCAACGGCCTTCGCAAATACGCGAGCAACATTAACAGCAACATCATTGATGCAATGAAAGGTTTGCGTGCAGAGTATAAGCAGGGCAAAATGGCCGACTCTACATTTAAGCGCCGTCGCAGTGAAATTCGCGGCGATAAGAATGCTCACTTCTTTATCATTAAGTGGGGCGGAGATGCCAAGTATGGTGATGTGATCAATGTAATTGATGAATTAAAAATTTGTGACGTGGATAAGTATGCTTTAACTCCTATTACGCGTATAGAGTTGGAAGCGCTGTCCAAAAAAACCGGTATACAGTATAAGGAGCTCTCGGAGCCCGATCCTAGTGCCGCTGCGCCACAAGCTCCATAACTAAAAAAGTAACGTCATGGCTAACTGGAATAACGAACTGGTTGCAGAACGCAACGAGCTGGTTTTCGAAAACCGGAACAAAGACTACGGCGCTTATCAAATCCGTAAAGGCTACGGCCGCGTGGTTTTGATGTCGGGCGGTATCGCGCTAACAGCAGTGTTGTTTGGTCTGTTCGCTTATTTTCTTGCAACACGCGAAGAAGTGGTTGTTGATGAGAAAAAAGAGAAAGTAACTGAAGTGGTGTTGAAAGAGCCGCCGCCGGTGGACAAAGCTGCGCCACCGCCACCACCACCGCCACCACCGCCACCACCGCAAATCAAGATGATGCAGTTCACCACTCCTGAAATTACTGAACAGGAAACAGAACCGCCATCACAGCAAAAATTGGAAGAAGAGCAGGTTGGTGAAAAAACTCAGGACGGTTTAGATGATGTTCCTCCGGATATGATTCCCGCAACGTCTCAGGATGTAGAACAGGAAAAAGAAGAAGAGGCCATCACCTTCGCGGAAGAGATGCCAACATTTGCAGGCGGAGATGCTGCTTTCCAGGCTTATCTGGCAAACAACATTAAGTATCCGCAAATGGAAAAGGAAATGGGTAAAACCGGAACTGTTTATATCTACTTTGAAGTAGGCAAAGACGGCGCTATTTCCAACGTTCAAACCAAGAAAGGCGTTAATGGCGCGCCGGGCTTCTCAAAAGAGGCAGAGCGCGTAATTAAATCTATGCCAAAATGGACACCGGGAAAAATGAACGGCCGCTCTGTTAAAGTCGGCATGACTGTTCCCGTTCGATTTGAATTGCGATAGTTGAACAAAGACGTTGATAACAACCCGGTTCGGGGAAGAGTAACCATTATCCTTTCATTAGCGATGACGGTTCTCTTCGTTGGACTGGGTTGTTTGTTAGTATTCACCACAATAAACATTGAAGATTACCCCAGGCCACAACGCTACTGGTTAGGCGGTGTTTTGTTATTGTGGGCTGCATTCCGAGGTGCAACTGTCTATCTGCGCTGGAAAAAACTAAAACAACACGATGAGGATTTTGAGTAAAGCTGCATTGTTGTTGCTGCTTGCTTTGGGTGGAGCATCTTGCAAAAGCGATATTCGCCCGGGCATGGATGAAGAAACAACGGTTACCGGGAAAAAAAACTTACCGGTAGATGAAACCGTTTTCCCTGTTACCGAAGAGTGGATAGAAGCTTTTGAAACGTCATATCCGAACGCATTTCTTTTCTCTCAGCCCGAGCCGGAGTCTGTAGTGTTTGAGGAATTGTTGCGTGACTCTTCTCGTCTGGCAATCACTGCGCGTCCGTTCAACGCGAAAGAGCGATCTTATTTAGAGAGCAAAAAATTTATGCTCGAAGAAATTCTTTTGGCTAAAGATGCCATGTGCTTCCTGCTCAACCCGAACTCAACGGACACTGCATTCACAACTGAGCAACTCAAAAATATTATTAGCGGAAAAGACACGTCATATGCTGTAGTTTTTGAGCGCGCGGGCAACTCTTGTCTTCGCTTTTTGCAAGACTCTTTGCTTGGTGGCGCGCCCATCGGAAGCAACTGTTTCGCTGCAGCTAATGCCGATTCTGTTTTTAATTATGTCAGTCGCAATGAACGCGCCATTGGCGTAGTTGCCTACAACACCATCAGCTACAAGCATCGCACAATATGCAAAGAAAGACGCGCGAAAATCAAGTTGGCCTATGTAGGTAATACTCCCGATAAGATGTACAGACCCAACCAAAGCACTATTTTTGCGGGACAATATCCGCTTACACGCTGCATTTGGCTGTTAAAGGTTGGTAAAGCTGCAGGACTTGGCACAGGCTTTGCCTCTTTTATTATGAGCGACCGCGGACAACTTATTGTGCAGAAAGCAGGATTAGCGCCCGCCAAGCCCGCAGAAAGACAAGTAGAAATTAACATTAACTAAGTCATCATTAATTACATTTACGTCCTATGAAAAATCGCACACTCATTTTGGCTTCTGCATTGCTGCTTTTTGGAGCAGTTGGAGCACAAACACTGGACGACGCAAAACGTTGGACCGACAACGAACAGTATGAAAAGGCGAAGGCTGCATTTCGCCAACTGATTGTTGCAGAACCTACCAATGGAGATATTTATTTCTTCTATGGTGATTTAATGATTAAAGCAGACGATATTGATTCTGCCGGCGTTTTATTTAAGAAAGGTGTTGATATCAACCCTACAAATCCGTTAACGCACGTTGGTCTTGCACGTTACTACATGTACACCGGCAAGAACGAAGATGGGATGAAAGCTACTGCACAAGCGAAAGCCTTGGTGCAAACACAGGCAGGTAAAAAGGGCACGGATCTTCCTGCTGCTCGCCAATCTATGATTTACCTGGAAATGGCGGAAACATTCACCTTCGCACCAACTCCAAATCCTGATGAAGCGATTGCTTTAACGCAAGTTGCTGAAAAGCTGGATCCAAAAAATCCTGAGGTGTTTTTAGTTCGAGGCGACGCATTGTATGCCAAAGATCCTGTAAACGCTACTCCTGCTATCGCAGAATACAAAAAAGCGGCAAGCATGGATCCAAAATCCAACAAAGCATCTTTGCGTATCGGACAAGTGTACAAGGCCGGTAAAAATATGCCGGATGCCATCGTCAACTTTAAGAAGGCTATTGAAGTTGCTCCAAACTTTGCTCCTGCATGGCGCGAACAAGGCGAAGCATTTTATTTGATTCAGAAGTTTGATAGCGCGTCTTTGTGCTATGAAAAATATTTGGCGTTGAATGACGATCCATGGGCGCGTTACCGTTATACCGCGTTCTTGTATAAGAGCGGTAACTACGATGATGCCATCAAACAAGGAACCCAGGCATTAAGCAAGGACAGTGCGATTACGGTAGTGTATCGTATTGTTGCAAAGTCTTACATGGAAAAGAAACAGAAGGATGCCGGAATGGCGATAACCTACATGAACTTGTTCTTCAAGAAACAAAAACAATACGGTAAGCCCGCTGTCATGGCAGATGATTACTTAACTCGTGGTCGCGCTAATTACGAAATGAAGAACGATTCTTTAGCTGTATTAGACTATCAGGAAGGCTTGAAGTTAGATCCTTCTAAACTTGACTTGTATTTCGAAATCGGAGGTGTTTATTTCCGCATGAAGAATTACATGGAAGCTGCGGCGTGGTACAAGAAGAAAATTGACGCTTCTGACAAACCAACCATCTCAGACTACAATGCATACGGTCGCGCATTGTTTAGCGGAAAAGATTACGTTAACGCTGACTCTGCGTTCAAAAAAGTAACTGAAATCGATCCGGCCAACCCGATTGGTTGGTTCTGGAGAGGTCGCGCTAATTCTATGCTGGATCCGAAATCGGAAAAGGCGCTGGCTCGTCCTTATTATGAAAAGTATCTTGACATTGCATTAGCAGACAAAGAAAAGAACAAGCGTGAAATCGTTATCGCGGCGAAATATTTGGCGGGAATTCACTACATCGCTAAAAACTTTGCATGTTCAAAAGGATATTTCTTGTTAGCTGCCGAACTGGCTCCGGACGACAAAACAGTTAAAGAGCAATTAGATACCGATAAAGACATTAAAGCCGCTACGGCTGCAGATATTAATACTTGCAAGCTGCCTCAGTAATTCATTGACAAAACAATAAAAGGTCGGACACTGTTGTCCGACCTTTTTTATTTCATAAAATTCGTTACGCTATAAGCGAGTGCGCTAAGCAACTAAACGATTAGCACTACGTACTAATAGGAAACACACACGCCCTATTGGTTGTCAAGTGAGTTAAAGCGCCTGTGTACAAACCGCTGACCAACGCCATGGCACAGTCTTTCGATAACTAATTCTGTCAAGAAAAAAGGCTGTCAATTTCTTGACAGCCTTTCCTATTTAATTTCGTTGTTGCTACTTCACCACATTCACCTTAAGGTGATTCACATGGCTCGGTGTGATGATACGAACTACATACATGCCGCTCGCTTCTGCATTTAGCGTCACTTGCTTGTTGTAAACCGTCAACGCGCCCGGCTGATCACTCCAAACGATTCTGCCCGCTACGTCCAACACCTGGATTTGAACATCCGTCTCCTGCGTCATCTCGAAGCTGATCGTAAACGCGCCATCGTTCGGATTTGGATACAAACTCACATTATTCAGTGTCAACGGCTCCTCTACTCCTACCTGTGTGATCGTTACTACCTGTGTAAACGTCGCTGTGCCGCATGGGCCGGTCACCGTCAGCGTTACTGTGTATGTGCCGTTTTGAGTATACGTGTGGCTTGGATTTACAGCCGTGCTCGTCGTGTTATCACCAAAGTTCCAGCTATAGGTGTAAGCATTGCTAGATTGGTTTGTAAACACCGCCGTTGAGCCGGACACGGTATGTGTAAACTGCGCTGTTGAACCCGGTAATGTATTCACGATTACAAAGTCGCTGGCTGTACATCCGTTCGCGTCTACTACCGTTACATAATATGCCGTGTTCGTGCTTGGGCTCACCGTGATGGTTTGTGTTGGTGCTCCGTTACTCCACAAATAACCTATACCGCCGCTAGCCGTTAACGTAGCTTGCCCGCCTGCGCAGATCGCTGTATCAGAGCTGATGCTGATCGTTGGTGGAACGTTAGCTTGAACAACTACCGTGTCCTGATCAAAACATCCGGATGGATCGGTTACCGTTACAAAGTAGGTTCCTGTGCCTACCGTTATCGTTTGTGTTGTTGCTGAGTTGCTCCATGCATAAGTACTGCCCGGGTTGCCGGCATCCAGTGTAATGCTGCCCTGACAGATTGAGGTATCCGGACCTAAGTTCGCATTAGGCTGGTTGTTGATCGTTACTACGATCGTGTCGCTGCCTACGCATCCTGCAGGTGTGATTACATCTACATAGTACGTGCCGCTGCTGCTTACTGTTGCTGTTTGGCTCGTGGTATTGTTCGACCAGAAGTAAATACCGCCCGGGTTGCCCGCGTCAAGTGTTACTGTTCCGCCGCAGCGGGTTGTGTCTGCTCCCAGAGCCACGCTCGGCGCGGGGCTTAGCGTTACAATGATGCTATCCTGCAAAGTACAGCCGCCTGCGTCCTGCAGGGTCACATATACTGTGTCGCTGGTGCTGATGGTTTCGGTTTGGCCGGTGCCGCCGGTGCTCCAGCTGTAGCTCGTATAGCCTGCTCCTGCATCTAATGTTACGCTGGTGCCGCAGCTTACCGTATCGTTACCCAAATCGTAGGCCGGTGGGGCATTTAATGTTACCGTGATGTTGTCGTTACCAATACAGCCCAATGGCGTTTGAACTGTAACGGCGTACGAGCCGCTTGCGTTAATGGTGATTGTTTGTGTTCCTCCTCCGGTACTCCACAAATAAGAACTTCCCGGATTGCCCGCGTCCAACACAAATGAGTTGCCACAAACCGTTGTGTCTGCGCCCAAGTTAACAACCGCCGCCGCGGAAACGTTTACGGTTACAGCAACTCGAGAACTGCTACATCCTCCGTTTTGGGTTTCCACATAATACGTATAGGTGCCTGCGGTTGCAAATGGAGGAGTTGTATAGCTTCCACCTGTTCCCAGAGGCGTACCTCCGGTTGGGTTTGCAAACCAAGCCAACGTACCGGAAGATGCTGTTGCGGTTAATGTTGCAGTATTGTTGACACACGCAGCGACAGGGCTAACGGCAGATGGTGTTGGCGGAAGCTGACAAAATACAGCACCATAGTCTTCACACTCACCAAAAGAGGTGGAAATGCAAGGGCCCGACGGAACCCCCGCAAACTGGCAGATAACGCGCATTTTTGACACACCTGTAGCGGTCAATGGAACCGTTATGGATCCTGTAAATGCAGAAGTTGAAGAAAAGCCCGAATTCCAAGCATCCTCGCCGGCGTCCAGAAAATCGCCATCCGCGTTATAGTCTAGGAAAATTCTAAATCCTTGACTCCAACTAGTGCCAGACTGAACAGTGAAATTAAATGTATTTCCGGGCGAAATAGTTAGTACTTGCGTTGCCGAAAAATCGGTGTAATTATTAGGCGCGGGGCCATTACATCCGGTGTTTAAGTTCGAAACGTTCGTAGTTCCTCCCGTGGTAGAGAAGTTGTTAATGAAATCGGCAGAAGTACATGCGGAGCTATAAGTCGGCAAACAAGACTGCGCAAAAAGCACGTGACTTGTTAATACAGAAACAATAACCGCAAAAGCGTTACGTATAGTTCTTTTCATGTTGTTGGTGTTTGCTGGGGCTAAAATAAAAAAAACGGGGCAATAATCGATATTGCCCCGATTAATAACAAATTTCTACCTGTTATTTCACCACGTTCACCTTGAGGTGATTCACGTGACTAGGTGTGATGATACGAACTACGTACATGCCGCTCGCTTCTGCATTTAGCGTCACTTGCTTGTTGTAAACCGTCAACGCGCCCGGCTGATCACTCCAAACGATTCTGCCCGCTACGTCCAACACCTGGATTTGAACATCCGTCTCCTGCGTCATCTCGAAGCTGATCGTAAACGCGCCATCGTTCGGATTTGGATACAAACTCACATTATTCAGTGTCAACGGCTCCTCTACTCCTACCTGTGTGATCGTTACTACCTGTGTAAACGTCGCTGTGCCGCATGGGCCGGTCACCGTCAGCGTTACTGTGTATGTGCCGTTTTGAGTATACGTGTGGCTTGGATTTACAGCCGTGCTCGTCGTGTTATCAC
The DNA here is from genome assembly GCA_937974275.1 of uncultured Flavobacteriales bacterium. Taxonomy (GTDB): domain Bacteria; phylum Bacteroidota; class Bacteroidia; order Palsa-965; family Palsa-965. The sequence goes on along the minus strand of CALJIF010000129.1, from coordinate 41,843 downwards.
CAAAGTTCCAGCTATAGGTGTAAGCATTGCTAGATTGGTTTGTAAACACCGCCGTTGAGCCGGACACGGTATGTGTAAACTGCGCTGTTGAACCCGGTAATGTATTCACGATTACAAAGTCGCTGGCTGTACATCCGTTCGCGTCTACTACCGTTACATAATATGCCGTGTTCGTGCTTGGGCTCACCGTGATGGTTTGTGTTGGTGCTCCGTTACTCCACAAATAACCTATACCGCCGCTAGCCGTTAACGTAGCTTGCCCGCCTGCGCAGATCGCTGTATCAGAGCTGATGCTGATCGTTGGTGGAACGTTAGCTTGAACAACTACCGTGTCCTGATCAAAACATCCGGATGGATCGGTTACCGTTACAAAGTAGGTTCCTGTGCCTACCGTTATCGTTTGTGTTGTTGCTGAGTTGCTCCATGCATAAGTACTGCCCGGGTTGCCGGCATCCAGTGTAATGCTGCCCTGACAGATTGAGGTATCCGGACCTAAGTTCGCATTAGGCTGGTTGTTGATCGTTACTACGATCGTGTCGCTGCCTACGCATCCTGCAGGTGTGATTACATCTACATAGTACGTGCCGCTGCTGCTTACTGTTGCTGTTTGGCTCGTGGTATTGTTCGACCAGAAGTAAATACCGCCCGGGTTGCCCGCGTCAAGTGTTACTGTTCCGCCGCAGCGGGTTGTGTCTGCTCCCAGAGCCACGCTCGGCGCGGGGCTTAGCGTTACAATGATGCTATCCTGCAAAGTACAGCCGCCTGCGTCCTGCAGGGTCACATATACTGTGTCGCTGGTGCTGATGGTTTCGGTTTGGCCGGTGCCGCCGGTGCTCCAGCTGTAGCTCGTATAGCCTGCTCCTGCATCTAATGTTACGCTGGTGCCGCAGCTTACCGTATCGTTACCCAAATCGTAGGCCGGCGGGGCGTTTAATGTTACCGTGATGTTATCGTTGCCAACACAACCGCTTGGGTCTTGAACGGTTACGCTGTAGTTACCTCCGTTGGTAATAGTAATCGTTTGAGAGCCCGCACCCGTGCTCCATAGGAATGAACTTCCCGGGTTGCCCGCATCCAACACATACGACGTTCCACATATCGAGGTATCTGCGCCAAGATTAACAGATGGAGCCGGCAAAGCAGTAATAGACACTTCGTCGGTATCTAAGCAGCCATTAGCATCTGTAATTGTAAGTGTATAGGTAATCGAAGTAGTAACCGTGGTTACGATAGTATTGGAGGTGTTTGTTGCGGTTAGATTCGTTGCCGGCAACCACGAGTAAGTATATGGCGGTAATCCGCCGGTTCCGTTGTTTGAAATTCCGATTCCAACACTGTCTCCGTTACAAACCGCCGGATCTGCAGCTGCTGTTAACGTTGGGCTTCCCGTGCCGGCAGTATTCATGGTCATGGCAACAATTCCAATATCCGCAGCGGATGTTTGACAGAAGTAGCGATCCAGCAAAACGCGAACATATCCGCAAAATGCAGGCGTAAATGAAACTTGTGAACGCAAACCACAGAAGTCGTCGTTATAGGCGATAAATGCGCCGGTTAAGTCATTATAAACCGTTAGCTGTGTGTCGAAACTACTTGTTGCGCACGTGTTGATCGTGTAATTGGCGCCGGCTTCAACGTATGCAAGCACATACTGATTAGAGGCATAGGACAACGTGGTTGTTTGTGCAACTCCGGGAGGAGTAAGGTTTCCCGATGTTAAAACGTTGTCGTTAGCACATTGGCTATAACCGACAAGCGCACTAAACAATAACGACAATAATGCAAGGGTAATTTTTTTCTGCATTCTTTCTGGTTTTAGAAGTCTCAAATTTAATTAATTTCAGCGCCTGTACAACATATAAGAGGCTGAAAACGTGGCGAAAAAACAGGAAAAGTCTATTAACCGAAAATTCGGATGGCGAAAATTGCTTGATGATAAATTTGCGCTAATCCTGTTTTGCGGTGTTTTTCTGGTGTATGGAAACTCCATCTTCAATGATTACGCCATGGATGATGAGTTTTACACTGCGGGGTCGAATAAGCTTACGAAGCAGGGTATAAAAGCTATTCCGGAAATCTTTTCTACACGAACTTTTTACAACAACGATGGCACCGGTCACTCATACCGCCCGGTTGCGGCGGCAAGCTTTGCCATTGAGATTCAATTCTTCGGGGAAAATCCTCACGTGAGTCATTTTATCAGTGTGCTGATTTATGCCATAACTATTCTTGTCCTCTATTACGCGCTACTTCGGCTACTCAATTATCGGGAACGGTTGTATCCTTTTGTGGTGTGTTTATTGTTTTTGTTGCACCCGCTGCACACCGAAGTTGTTGCTAACATCAAATGTCGGGATGAATTATTAGCGCTGTTGTTTGGGCTTTCTTCATTATTGCTTGCATTAAAATATTTAGAAACAAAACGGGCCACATATCTCGTTGGTGTTGGTGCGTTCTTCTGGTTAGCGCCACTTGCAAAGTCTTCTGCGTTGCCATTTTTTGCGCTTATACCGTTCGCGCTGTGGTATTTTAAGAAATGTTCTTGGAAAGAATTGATGGTTGTAATGATTCCGGTTGTGGTTGCGATGCTTGCGGCCGGATTAATTGTGAAGCTTGCAATTACTGACCAGGTTCGCGTGTTGCATTATTTCGAGAATCCAACAGCAAAGGGAATCGGCATTGCATCGAAAACGGCAACTGCGTTTTACTGCATGGGGCGTTATTTGTATTTACATTTCGTTCCACACCCACTGGCCTATTTCTACGGATTCAATTATGTTCCTGTAGCTACATGGTCGAATCTTTGGTCAATATTCGGACTATTAACAACACTATCCGGCATTGTCGTTGTGTTGTGGCGTATGAAGCACCGAGAGCCCTGGGTATTCGGGATTGCTTTGTATTTAGCTGCACTATTACCCTACAGCAATTTAATTTTTCCTGCCCCGGGCGTAATGGCAGAACGCTTTGCCTATCTCGCTTCTATTGGTTTTTGTATCGCAGCTACCGCTCTTTTGCTGGGACCATTAATGAAAAAAGTGAGTGAACTAAGTTGGGCAAGCCCGGAGTTTAAAAGCAGAAAAACTATCCTACTTGTCGTTTGTGCTTTGTTTGCTTTGAAAACGTTTTCCAGAAATTTTGCATGGGAAAATAAAGAAACGCTATACCGCGGAGACATGGAAACGCTCGCCGAATCGGCTAAAGCGAATATGCTTTTAGGCTCATTGTTATCTGCACAAGGCGCTCAGGCAAAGTTTGAGTCTAACGGCTTAATGCAACAAGGGCAAACGGGAGAAGCACAAATTAAAAACGACGAATACCTGCGATTGTTTACTGAGGCGCGCACGTATTATCAAAAGGCGACGTCTATTTCTCCGGAGTATTATACCGCATGGAGCAACCTGGGCACAACATACTACTTCACCGGTTTATATGCCGATGGATTGCCATTCTTCAAACAAGCGCTGCGCATTAATCCGGATTATGTAGAAGCGTATTTTAATTTAGGCATGTCGTACGAGCAACTGGGAAAATTAGATTCTTCCGAATATTATTTCCGACAAGGCATACGGGCCGATTCATCGTACTCCAACAATTATGAGCAGTTAGCGCGATTAATTTTTGATCGTGATTCATCCAGATATCAGGAGGCGGTTAATTTGTTGGTTGTGGCCACTGCAAAAAACAAGAAATCTGAATCGGCATGGAACTCGTTAGCTAAGATTCACCTCCAGGCAGGAGACACGATTATGGCTGTTGCAGCAACCGAACAGGCCGTATTAATTAATTCCGATAATTTGCAGCGACTGTATAATCTCGCGCTATACTTTCAGCAACATGGAGATCCTGCCAAAGCTGCGCATTACAATAATTTGCTCCAACAAAAACAGCGAGAGCAGCAGCAACAAAATCAGAAGGAGAAAAGAAAAGGGCGACGTTAACTAGGCTTTTTTACTGCTGAGCCAGATATGATAATTAATCACATCTTCTGTTCCCGTTTCGCTGCTATATGAACTCAGGAACGCGTCTATTTTTTTCTGTATCGCTTTATCACGAACAATTGCTGTGTTCTTAGAAAACAACTCCACCAAATCGATCAACTCTCTTTGCTTCTTTCCTTCCTTTAGTTTGAGTTGATCACTGAAGTCTTTTCTAACCTGATCGATTCTTCTTTCCAGAATATCAATATCACCAACTTCGTAGCGCATGGCCAGTTCTGCCACCGCTATTTTCATCCGCAACACAACATCAAGCGACGGATATCCCGGCTCCATAGTAAGCTTGATCAACGCACGAACCGCTTGTTTGTAGTTGCCGCTGTCGAAATTTAATACCGCAAGATTTAAGTGTACAAAAACAATGTAAAACGGCAACTTCTTAATTACTGCGTGATCTTTTACTTCTGTGAGAATTTCAATGGCCCGCGTACGATCGCTCACCGAGTAATTCATAACAAGGATGTTGTAGTAAAAGAACAAATACTTGTCGTGAAGCAATCCGCCAAACTGCTGCATTGCGCTTTTCAGTTCCTCGGCAGTAGCCAGCGACTCCTTATGCTTACCATTTTTAAATTGTGCGTTTGCCAAATACGTCAGCATCTGCAATAGCGCGTCATGTGTTTGTCGCGTAAACAACCGTTCGTTTTCAAACTCCTCTTTCGTCTGTGATAAATATTTTTCCAAAGACTTGTAATCCTGCTTCTGGAGCAAGATGCGACTAATGGAGTGATAAACCTTAAAGCGCAGTTGTGTGCTGTTTTGGATGGCCTTAGTGCGACTTAACGATTGCACTTTTTTGCGAAGCGCGTCAACAATTTTATAATCCTGAACCGTGAAGTTTTGTGTGGTTCTCATTTTGTAAACCACCTCGGCTAATACATCATCAATTTCACGGATACGACTTAAGGCTTCCAGATTTTTTTTGCGCTTTCGGATATATTCGGCCGGGTTTATTTCCAGCGTCTCTTGCGAAATACGAATAAACTCTGAATACACCAGGTCTGCCAACTCCGGATTTCCGGTTTGTACGGCCTTTCGTTCTGCTCGAGACAAATAATAGCGCGCTACTCCATGCTGTCCCTTGTCAAGGAATACTCTTGCCAATAAAAGCAAATGAACGATTCCGGAAAAATCGTTGTTGTCGAGGTACTGAAGCGATATGCTTTTACCTATGTCTTCCAGCAACCTGTTCTTTAAACGGTATAGCGCGTTCTTATCTGCAGAACGATATAATTTTTGCTGGATTTTGGATTCGTCGTAATGTTCGCCTCCGGTTCTGATAAAATCAAACAACTCAATATCCTTACGATCTTCGCCCGCATTGGTTCTAGACATGAATAATTTAAGGTGACGCACCTCTTCTTTATTCATGTGGGCAATAATTTGCTGTAGAATGTTCATGTTGAATACGTAAGAATATTCAAACTTAATGTAATTCTTTGAAGTACAACAAAGGCAAAAAAAAGGCGAGACTAAAGTCTCGCCTTAATATCAATTCTGTAGAAGTTATTTACCGCTTAACAAGTGAACAAAGCCCTGGAACGGATAATTTTTACCATCGTAACCTACGGCGTCAATTACGTAATAATAAACACCGTCAGAAGCTACGTTACCTCCACCATTTTTACCATCCCAGCAAGATATAGTTCCCGGAGAAGGAGAAATACCATTTAAGGACGCTGTGTGAATCTTAAAGCCCCAACGATCAAAAACAGTGATGTTCATACTTTGAACACCGCTGATTGTTGCAAGGAATTCGTCGTTTGCTCCATCACCATTTGGCGTAAATACGTTCGGGAAAGATAAAATCGCCTGCTCTACCACGTTGATTACAATGGTATCATAAACAGTACACATCGGATCATCGTTCCATCCTGCAACTACAACAGTATAAGTTCCTGCGTTTGCGTAGGTATATGAACTATTTTGTCCCGGAGCTGTTGCGCCTTGATCGCCAAATGACCAGAAATAGTTGTTGATTCCACCTGTACCTACAGCTACAAAGTTCACCGGCAAAGGATTAACTCCAAACACCGGACTTGCAGACGCAGAGACGGTGGAATTATTCACCATACCAACACCAACAACCTGCTGGCTAACACAGCCATTGTTGTCCGTAATAGTAACGGTGTAGTTTCCTGACGCTAGCCCTGTAATAGGCATTGACGTATAGGTTTGAGATCCGATCTGATAAGTAAATGGACCTGTTCCTGAAACCGCGCCACCAAAAGTTATCGTTCCCGTAGTATCACCACACTGCGATGGTGTTGTTGGTATATAAACGTTTGGCAATGGATTAACGGTAACCGAAACAGTTGCCGTATCCGCACATCCGTTTGCATCTGTACCAATTACTGTATAAACAGTAGATGATGTTGGAGTAACAGATGTAGATGCCTGGTTAGGGTTTTGTACGCCTACGGTAGGAATCCACTGATAAGATGTTGCGCCACCTGCCGTTAAATTAGTTGATGCTCCTTGGCAAACCGCGCTATTGGCAACGTTTGCCGTAACGTTCGGATTGTTGTTCACTGTAACAGCTATCGTATCGGTTGAAGTACATCCTCCCGGACCAACAACGGTTACCGTATACGACGTATTGGTTGTTGGAGCAGCAACAACACTCTGTTGGTTTGCATTACCAATAATTGTTGACGATGGCGCCCATGAATATGATGTTCCAACAGCGCCAACGTTAAGTGTGATTTGTGTTCCTTGACATACACTCAAATCAGGGCCGGCAAATACTTGTGGATTTGCACCGATTGTCACAGTAACCGAATCAATGCTAATACAGTTATTGTTGTTGCCCGTAACAGTGTATGTTGTTGTTGTTGTTGGGTTAACAGTAACAGAAGAGCCGCTTAAGTTGCCCGGCTGCCATGTATATGTTGAAGAGCCTGATGCTGTAAGTGTTGCGGATCCTCCGCTACACAACGCCGTATCGTTTGACATAATAAGCGCCGGAGCAGGAGTTACTGTTACAGTCACGGAGTCAACGTCCGTGCAACCGAAAGAGTTTGTTCCTGTAACAGTATATGTTGTAGTTACTGTTGGCGATGCTGTTGGATTAGCAGAATTAGCTCCTGTTAATGTTGCAGACGGCGACCAAGAATATGTCATTCCCGAAGAACCTGACCCTACAAGAACCGTGTTATTTCCGGAACAGATGCTCACGTCCGGACTTGCCGTTACGTTTGCAACCGAAATGCTTACCGTAACGTTATCGGTAGCTGTACACCCGTTCGCATCGGTGACAGTAACGGTATACGTAGTTGTAGATCCCGGACAAACAATTGCTGTTTGTGTGTTGATGTTACCCGGCTGCCAAACGTAAGATACGCCGCCTGTTGCTGTTAATGTATCACATACTCCGGAGCATGTTGTGCTGTTCGCGCCGGCATCTGCCAAAGGAGAAGGAATTACGTTAACCAAAACCGGAGGCGAAATTGCTGTTCCGCATCCGGAGCCCGGCCAACCCGAACCTGTTACGATAGCTTGATAATATAAAGAGCTGCCCATTGGGCCGGTGTTCAGAGAGTCGTCTGTACCACCTGCAACGTTAAACCAGTTTACGGCATTAGTAGAAACCTGCCACTGAATTTGATTGGAGTTGTTTCCGCCTAATACAACAAGGGAGGATTGTCCTGAACACACTTGAGGTGGTGTCGCGGTAGGAACGCCTGCATTTGGCGGTGGTCCTGAGTTAATACGCACAGTATCATCAGAGCTGGTAATAGTAACACAGCCACCACCAACAGTAAGTGTATACGTGATAGGAAGTGTTGTTGGTGTTGCAATTGGGTTCGCAATGTTAGGATTGCTAAGGCCGGTAGTTGGTGACCACTGGTAAGTAAACGTTGAGCCCGGACATCCGCCTGAAACAAGACAATCTAATTGAACCGGACTGCCGGGACAAACTGTATAAACATTAGCAAATGCCGAAACCGTTGTTGCCGGAGGTAAGCCGGGCGTTGTAAACTGAAATGCTGTTGACCAGGTTCCGTTACCTGATGTAGAAGCCTCAACAAACTCACGAACACGAACGAAGTATGTTGTTCCCGTACAAAGTTGAGAGAACGGAATAAATATCGGATTATACGCTTCCAGAACACAGTTTTCCGGCGGAGCTACTGTTAATGCAGCATGATACCATGGGTTTGTTCCCCAAGACGGGCTGTTCGGCGCAGGAGGTGTTCCTGTAAAACCATTAGCAGTACACGCCACTTCGGCTTCCATCCAATATGGACCGCAACCGCAAGTTGCCGGATCAGAATCCCCTGTAATGGTAATTCCAGTTGGTCCTACACTGAAGTTTAAGTTTGCAATTGCTACTGCGTGACATGCTTTTGCCTCCTGTGCAGAAAGCACGAATAGTGTTGCCACAAAAAACAGCGGGAGCCATACTCGGCTCAGATTGATGTAATTTTTTTTCATGTGTTTTTGCCTGTTGGTGTTCTAACACCGTTTAATAACCTAAAAACGAGTTTTGGGTGATTGTGAACAAAAATATAAAAAACTAGCAAACAGCACTATTTTGTGTGATTACATTTACTGAACAGCTAAAAATATGTCGCGAAAGAAAAAATCAGCCCAAGCCACCCCTTTATTTGAAGAACTCCTTCGTGCGCTCCGCAGTAAGGCGCCTAAAGCCCTGAATTACAAGCAGATATCCTCCTTGTTGGGGATTGTTTCTCAGGAAGAACGAAACATGCTTCAGTTCTTGCTTCAGGATCTTACACAAAAGGAGGTTTTAGAAGAGGCCGAGCGTGGCAAATTCCGATTACGACAAGGAAATACGGAAGCAGAAGGGAAGCTGGAAACTACACAAAGCGGAAGCGCTTACGTGATTATGGGGCAAGATGCGGATGATGTTTTTATTCCCCCCAGACAACTGAACGGTGCGCTACACGGAGATATTGTTCGCGTGCGCATACGTCCGAAAAGGCGCGAGCGCGACAAACCGGAAGGACAGGTTATTTCAATTGTAAAGCGGGGGAGAGAAGAGTTTGCCGGAGTATTAACAATAGAAAAACGAGTCGCCTACTTCAGCCCGGATAATAGTAGGTTCCCCGACATTATCATAGAATTAGATAAAATCGGGAAGGCAAAGTCCGGCGAGAAGGTTATTGCTCGAATTACCGATTGGGAAGATGTTTCCGATTTGCCACATGGGGAAGTTGTAGCGGTGCTAGGAAAGCCAGGCGAAAACGAAACAGAAATAAACGCCATTATGGTGGAGTTTGGTTTGCCGTACAAATTTCCGAAATCGGTAGAACAAATGGCGGGTTTAATCGCAACGAACATTACAGACGAAGACAGAAAAGGTCGAAGAGATTTACGCGATGTCACCACATTTACCATCGACCCTTTTGACGCAAAAGATTTTGACGATGCGCTTTCTGTTCGAAAACTGGAAAACGACCGCTGGGAAATAGGTGTTCACATTGCCGATGTTTCGCATTATCTGAAGCCCGGAAACTTATTGGACGAAGAAGCTTTGGCGCGTGCAACCTCTGTGTATTTAGTTGATCGTGTTGTTCCTATGCTGCCGGAAGTCCTTTCCAATTACGCTTGCTCATTGCGTCCCAATGAAGAGAAGTTAACCTTCTCGGCAATTTTTCAGATGGACGAATCAGGCGTTGTTCATCACGAGTGGTTTGGTCGTACCATCATTCATTCAGACAGGAGATTTACCTACGAAGAGGTACAAGAAATATTGGAAGGAAAAGACGGCGACTATAAAACAGAGTTGTTGTTATTGGATCGCATTGCGAAAAAACTGCGCGAAGAACGACTGCGCAACGGATCCATCACTTTTGAAAAAGAAGAAGTTAAATTTCATCTGGACGAAAACGGAAACCCTACCGGAGTTTATTTTAAAGTCATGAAAGATTCGAATCAATTGATCGAAGATTTCATGCTCCTTGCGAACAAGCGCGTTGCAGAATACTGCACGTTGCGAAAAAAAATCGGAGAGCCGGAACCTAAACGACAGGCTGATCTTCGTCGACCGTTTGTGTATCGGGTACACGCATCGCCCGATTTGAGCCGCGTGCAAGAGTTTGCAACTTTCGTGAGAACATTCGGTTATCAGCTGAATGCCGGTAGCGAAAAATCAATTGCCGGTTCGCTGAACAAATTGCTTAAAGATGTTCAAGGAAAACCGGAAGCAAATATGATTGAAACGCTGGCCATTCGAACAATGGCTAAAGCGATTTATACAACAGATAATATCGGTCACTACGGATTAGGATTTCGCTACTACACGCACTTCACTTCACCTATCCGAAGATATCCTGATGTGCTCGCCCATAGATTGTTGCAATTATATCTTGACCAAGACGCAGGAGTTACAAAAGAACAGCCGATGTCGGTGGAGCAACTGGAACAACTGTGCAAACATTGTTCGGAACGAGAAAAAGTGGCCGCAGAAGCAGAGCGCGCCTCCATCAAGTACAAGCAGGCGCAGTTTCTACAAGATCACGTTGGAGAGGCTTTCTCCGGCATTATTTCCGGTGTTACGGAATACGGCTTCTTTGTGGAGCTAAAGGACAACAAGTGCGAAGGAATGGTGCACGTGCGTAACCTGAAAGACGATCGTTATGTTTTTGATGCGGAGCGCTATCGTATGCGCGGCTTGAGAAACGGAAAAGTATATTCGCTCGGAGACGAGGTTATTGTTAAAGTGCAGGGCGTTGATCTTCAGAAAAAACAAATTGATTTTGTAATTGCAGACGGAAAGCGCGAAGAAAATAACGACGACGAATTCTCTTATCGCAAAGACAGCACCATGTCTTGGCCGGAGGTTCGCTCTTCGCGATCCAAGAAAAAATCCCGCGGCAGGTAGCGGGATTCTTGTAATTAAATCGTGTTTATTTTTTTCGTCAGCTCGTCTTTGTATGAGCCTCCGATCGGAATTGGTTTCTTCTCGTCTTCGAGCAAAAGATTTGGAGATTCAATTGCCACAATCTTATCAATACGAACAATAAACGAACGGTGAACACGAACAAACTCTGTAGGAGAAAGTTTCTTCTCGATATCCTTCATGGTTGAGTGAATGGTGTAACGCGCGTTTTGGGTGTTAATTACCACGTAATCTTTCAGCGCCTCAACAAAATAAATGTCTTTCGTTCTCACCTTCACCAACTTCGAGTTACTCTTTACGAAGATGATGTCTTTGCTGTCTTTGTTTTCCACGATGGAATACAAGAAGTCTCGCTCCTTGCGAACATCTGTTTCTTTTTCGTGTTTGTAAAGCGCCATTTCGATAGCCGTGCGCAAATCAATTTCCTTAAACGGTTTAATGATGTAGCCGTACGGTTCGGTAATTTTTGCTTTGCTTAAAGTGCTTTCGTCTGCGTATGCTGTAAGATAAATGATCGGAATATTGAACCGCGCCTTCACTTGTTCTGCAGTATCAATGCCACTCATTTCGCCTTTCAGCATAATGTCCATGAGAATTAATTCCGGAGTATGCTCTTCTACAGCACGCAATGCATCTTCTCCATTGGAGCAAATAGCAACAACATTGTAGCCCAGCTTACGAAGGCTCATTTGAATATCTTTTGCAACGATGCTTTCGTCTTCTACGATTAATATGTTTGTTTTAGACATCGGGATGTGGCGTTATTTCGCGGTGTTCGAAAATTCGATGGTGAATTTAGTTCCTTTTTTCTGATCGATCTCAATAGTGCCGTTAATTTGTTCAACGAGCGTAACAACCAATTGCAGTCCCAGGCTTTCGGTGTTACGGTAATCAAGCCCTTTCGGCAAGCCTATTCCATTGTCGGCAATCGTGATTGTGATTTTGTTGCTGTTGTCCTTAACGGAAACGTTTATTGCGCCTTTCCTTCCATCCTTAAATGCATACTTCAGTGCATTTGATAATAATTCATTAATTATAAGACCGCAAGGAATTGATGTATCCAGATTTAAAAATATCGGATCAAGATCGAGATTCAATTCCGGCGCGGTGCTTAGAGAATAAGAATGAACGAGATTTCGCGAGATGTTGCCTACGTACTCCTGAAAATTAATACTCGCGAAATCTTTCGTCTGGTACAAACTTTCGTGTACAAATGCCATCGACTTAATTCGGTTTTGCGACTCGTGGAGAATCTCCAGAATTTTAGCGTCTTTGATGTACGAGCTTTGCAGATTGAGAATACTTGAAATAACCTGCAAATTATTTTTTACACGATGATGCACTTCTTTAAGAAGCACTTCTTTTTCTTTCAATGATGCCCGCATTTTCTGCTCGGCTGTTTTTTTATCGGTAATATCTCGTGAAATTACCATGCACTCATTCGCATTAATCTTCGCGTAACGAATTTCGTAATAGCGATGCTCATTGTTGTGCACATAGTCGTACTCGAATTCTACCACCGAGTTTTTGGAAAGCGCTGTTTTAATGTTTTTCGAAAATGCTTTGCCTAATTCTCCGGGGAAAACCGTTTTAATATTTTTCCCAATGAAAAATTCCCGCGGCATAAAGAAATCGGCGTCGTTTCTTGCTCGCGCATCAACAAAAACACCGTCTTTGGTAAGCGTGAACAAAATATCCGGTAGCGCATTAATTATCGCCCTGTTTTTTTGCTCGCTTGCGATAAGTTTATCGTCTGCAATTTTTTTCTCCGTAATGTCATGCGCAATACACGACATTTCTACCACCTCATTTCTCTCGTTGTAAATCGGGTTAATGAAGATTTCGCGGTATACAGTTCTTCCGGCAGGAGTAATAACTTCCGTTTCAAATTGCTGGGGCTCGCCGGCAAACACGCGCTCTGCTTTATCAATCCAGAATTGATTGTATGCGTTGTCGGAAACCATTTTCCCGCTCACCATACTCATGCCAACGAATGCCGTAACGCCGTATTGTTCCTTTAGCCAAAGCGCCTGATTGTGATTGAATGAAGTTAGGCGCAGTTCTTTATCGCAACTCCAGATCATGTGTGAGGTGCTTTCAAAAATCGCGTTGAGCTTCGCAGACTGCAAGCGAATTTGTTCTTCTGCTTTGCGTTTTGGCGTGATGTCTTCGTAAACGTAAATGAAATATTGCGGTTCGTTTTGTTGATTTCGTATCAACGTCACCATAATATTTACAATAATCTCCGTGCCGTCTTTTTTGTAATACCGGTGCTCGTCGATGATGCGTTCGAAGCCGCGACGAATAAATTCTTTTCCTTTTGGAAGACGAGAAAGATCGCCAGGCGCATGAAAACTTTCCACCGACTTTCCGAGAAGCTCGTCTCGTGTATATCCCAACATATCCGCAAGGCGGTTATTGGCATCAATAAACTTTCCTCCGTCTATATCCACCAAAGCCATTCCGATGTGCGCTTGGTTATAGATTGCGCGGTATTTCTGTTCGCTTATTTTTAATTCCTGCTCAGCTTGCTTAAGTGCGGTGATATCGCGCGATACGCCCATTGCACCAATAACTTCTCCGCGTGCGTTGCGCAATGCGCTTGCAGATAAATATGCGGTGAATATTTCGCCGTTTTTGCGCTTATTCAGTACTTCTCCGGCAAAACGGTATGGTGGTTTCTGGAGTAAATCGGTGATGTCGGTGCGGCTGTTCGGTTCGGCATAAAGAATAGCAACGGGCTGTCCTAAAATCTCTTCGCGTGTGTATCCGAATGTCTCCAGTGCAGCAGTATTAAACTCGGTAATGATTCCATCGTTGTCGGATGCACAAATCATGTCGAGCGAGCTATCGATCAACATGCGCAAATTTCCTTGCGACTCTGTTAATGCTTCGTCTCGCCGTTGAAGAAGGGTGCTTTCTTTTTCTTTCTTGTCTGTAACATCGCGAATGATTCCAAGATTGGCTGCGTACCTTCCCGAACGATCAAACTGGGGGTAGATTTTTTCCTCCAACCAGCACAATCCTTTAAGCGGGTGATAATAGCGATATGTATGTGATTGAGGCGTTTTTTGTTGGCGTAATTTTTTCGCTGTTTCAAAAATTCCCGCTATGTCATCCGGATGACAAAAATCAATCACCTTGGTACCAACGGAAAATTCTTCCTTGTTAACGCCTAACAATTCCTGAACACCTGGACTAACATATAAAATTATTCGTGAGCCGTCTTCGTTGGTTTCAACCAAATAAACGATTTCATCTATCTGCTCCAATACCTGCGCCAGCATCAGGAGGTTGCGAATAGATAGCTTGTTGTTTTCTATGCGAGAAACAGAAGGTCGATAAGACGTGTCGTCGTACTGATAATGTTTCAACTGCGCTTCTTGCTGTCGGATAATTTCCAACAACTCTTCACGTGTTAGATCATTCTTATTTGCTGTGCTTCCGGACATGCTAGTTTTCAGGTTTAATTTTTACACCGTCAAACTTTACCTCGACATCATCCTTGTAGGTGATCGTTAAAATCAACACACCCATTTCATCGTAATATTTCCAGTCTCCTTCTTTTCTGCCATAAATGAACTTTCCTTTCTTCCACAACTTGCCGTCTTCGTGCCAATACAGGTGTTCACCATCGGGCTGTCCGTTAACGTAATTTCCTTCGAAACGTTTCTTATCATTCGAAGTATAACGGTGCAACCAAATTCCATTGCGCTCTCCGGCAACGTACATTCCCTCTTCGTAATAATCGTCAATTTTGAAAATCCATTTTCCTTCTTTTAATCCATCGATGTATTCGCCTTGTGTAATGATGTTTCCCTTCTCATCGTATTCGGTCATATTTCCATTACGAATTCCGTCGGTGTATGATTCTTCACGTAACAATTGTCCGCTGTCATAATACCACTTCCAGTCGCCGATAGGTCTTCCTCGTTTATCGTATTTCCCTTGTTGATCTATCTTGCCGTTGACATGATAAAACTTCCAGGAATTAATTCGAACACCGTTTAAATATTCTCCTTCAGCCTTTAATTCTCCTGTGTCGTGATATTCTTTCCAAGGACCTTGTTCGCGACCCTGTGCATCAAAAATTCCTTCGCCAACGAGCACGCCGTCTTTATAAACTTCTCCTGCTACAATTTGCCCATCGGGTGAATATTCACGGAATACGCCTTCCGGAATTCCATCTTTGTACGAACCAATTAGCTTTGGTTTTCCGTTATCGTGATACGTAATTTTCGTTTCTATTTTGGAAAGCTCCGGCGGATTCTTAACCAATTTCCCGTATTCCCATTTGGTGATATTCACCAGATTTCCTACCTCATTATATTCCTTAAAGTAACCGTGCTTTAAATCATCGAGGTAACGAACTTCTGTTTTTACTTTTCCGTTGGGCCAGAACTCTTTCCACAACCCTTGCTTCTTTCCTGACGCATCAGTTCTGTTAATACGTTCCAGCGACTTGATAAATCCTGCTTTATATTCAATAATAGTAATGATGATTCCGGTCGAATCATATTCATACGCAACACCTTCTTCTCTGCCTTCAATAAACTTAGTTACTTTCTCTTGTGCTCCATTTTTGTAAAACGTAATACACGTTCCGTCTTTAATGTTGTTAACGTATGAATCTTCACTTTCCAGCCAACCTTCCGCATTATATGTTCTCACCGGACCGGTTTTTTTGCCCGCTTTGTACGTGTACTCGTAAGTAATTTTTCCCTTGTCGTTATAAAACTTCCACGTGCTGTCCAGCTGAAAATCTTTACGATTCCCTTCTGATTTTATGTTGCCGTTCGTGTGGTACGTTTTCCAATATCCGTCAGGCTTACCATCACGCATAGGGCCTTCGCTGGAAAGCTTTCCGTTTGGGTAATAAAACTTATTATATCCGTTTGGATTTTGATTAGCATCTGTTTGCGACCACAGACTGGTTATGCTCATGAAAACCATCAGCACTGCAAACAAATATTTGTTACCGCAACGTGCTATCATTATAAACCAAGTTGAGCGGAAATATCCAGCATTCGACGAATAGGTTTTAACGCCTTTTGAATTAACGAAGCATCCATAAGAATTTCAGGCGTTTCGTGCTTCAAACAAATATACAGTTTTTCGAGGGTGTTTAGCTTCATGTGAGGACAATCGTTACACGCACAATTATTATTTGGCGGAGCCGGAATAAAAGTTTTATTCGGTGACGATTTTTGCATTTGATGTAAGATACCTGTTTCCGTTGCAACAATAAATTTTGTAGCCGGATCTTTAGCAGAATAATTCAGTAGGGCTGTTGTAGAACCGATAAAATCAGCAATAGCCAATAAATCACTTTCACATTCAGGATGCGCGATAAACTTCGCATCGGGATGTTGCGATTTAAGTTTGGTGATTTTTTCCAGAGAAAATATTTCATGCACCATACAAGCTCCATTCCACAAGACCATATTGCGACCCGTTTTTTTGTTGATGTAAGCTCCCAAATTTTTATCCGGCGCAAAGATGATTTTTTGTGATTCGGGTAAACTATGGACAATTTGTTCTGCGTTGCTGGATGTGCAAATAATATCACTCAGCGCTTTTATTTCAGCTGTACAATTGATGTATGAAATAACGATATGATCAGGATGTTGGGATTTGAATTGTGCAAACTCTTTTGGAGGACACGAATCTGCCAGTGAACAACCGGCGCGCAAATCAGGCAGTAATACTTTTTTGTCCGGGTTTAAAATTTTTGCTGTTTCTGCCATAAAGTGTACACCCGCAAAAACGATGATGTCCGCTTTTGTTTTTTCCGCCTGTTGCGCTAGTCCTAAACTATCACCAATGTAATCGGCTATATCCTGTATATCTCCATCCTGATAGTAGTGGGCAAGAATAATCGCATTTTTCTCCTTCTTCAGTTTTTCAATCTCCTCAAACAAATCTAACGTAGGATCTACTTTCATTTTCAGATACCCGGTGTTATAAACCTCTTCTATCATATTATCTTTTATTTATATAGTATATTATTATTATTAGCGTGTTAGTATGGTTGATAACCTGTTTTGAATTGTTTGTTTATGTCAGTTATGAGATGAAATAAACCGGTAATACACAACAATTGTTTCAATAAATGATTGATAACCAAATCAAATAACCTGTAATTAACAATTCCAAAGTTACTGTGGATAACGTTAAATGTGAATATTATTTGCACGCGCTACGTGGTAAAATGTGTTAATGAAAAAGGTCTATGTATTTATTCACATCGCTTGTTTTAGATAGTTATTTCGATAAGGCACATTCGCTTTAACACTACCAAATTTTTTTACCGAGAAATTAGTAACAATGAATACACGTTGTTAACACAATTAGTGTGAATAAGCCTGTAATCTTAAATTATTTCTGATAATCAGCGGATTAACGAATAAACTGTACCTTCGGTGTACATAGCAGTACATTTTATGAAAGTAGCAATTGGTTGCGATCATGCAGGTTTTGAGCTGAAGGAGGCGATTAAAACTTATTTAACCGGCAAAGGATTCGATATCAGCGATTTCGGTGCGTATTCCACAGAAAGTGTGGATTATCCGGATTTTGCACATGCCGTTGCAAAAGCAGTAACAGCAAAGGAAGTTAGTTACGGTATTTTGATCTGCGGCTCGGGTAATGGAATCAGCATTGCTGCAAACAAACACGCAGATATTCGTGCAGCGTTGTGCTGGAAACCGGAAATTGCAGAATTGGCGCGCTTGCATAATGATGCTAACATCTTATCTCTTCCCGCACGATTTATCAGTTCAGAAGACGCGATGAAATGTGTGGATGTTTTTTTCGCTACTGCATTTGAAGGCGGAAGACACCAGGGTCGCGTGAATAAAATCAATTGTTAGTGAGAACCCTGATTCTATTCTTCGTTTGTTTCGGAAAACTTTGTGGACAAACAAGTTTATTGCCGGATATCAACAACGGCATTGAACCCAACGACTCATCACAGATAGCAGCGTTTAGTTTTTACATAGACACTACCGACTTGTTCATGCAGTCGGGTTATCAGGTAGGACAAACCGTTAATGATTTTACGTATTACGACACCGCACACGTTCGATACAATCTGGATTCCTTGTTACAACTAGGGAAGCCGGTGGTACTTATTTCTGGATCATTTACTTGTCCGAGATTTAGAAGTGCGGTTATAAATGATTTACCTGCGCTTTATGGGCAATTTGGTACACAGGTAACATTTTTGATTGTCTATACTCTTGAAGCGCACCCGATGTCACCGGATTTGTCACCGTATAGCGGCACAGTTGATGTTACTGCAACCAATATTAATCAAGGAATTTATTACCCTCAGTCGGACAACTACTTTCAACGCCGACAAATGGCCAAATTAGCACAGGACACACTAAACATTCCTTGTGCTGTTGTTATCGACGATACAGCAAACACATATTATCATACGTTTGGACCCGCGCCTAGCAACGTTTATGTGATCACAACATCCGGCACAGTTTTCTCGAAATACGGCTGGCTGCACAATAAAGGCTTGTCTGTCGAGGAAGATTTACAAGCGCTCTTATCTCCCCTGTCGGTTATTGTTCTTGAAGATGATCCGGAAATTCAATTTCCCAATCCTGTTTCTCATTCGGACGAAATATTGATTTCAGGCGATGGCAATATCGATGTGGAAATAATTAACACCTCGGGTCAAGTCGTCTTTCACGAGGAAGGTGAAAACAACGTCGAAATTACTGTAAGCGAAGCCGGTATTGAACACGGTTTGTATGTTGTGCGCGTTACCGATCAAGCTGGACGTGTAATATCCAGAAAGCTCATTTACTAATTCACCTAATTAACAAGCCGGTTGTGCAAAACAACTGTTTGTTGACTGCGACGCATTGCTCGTGGCAACTATATTTGTTTACATGAGCAAATTGAAATTTCCAGTGCTTGCGGCATTCACAGCCGTTTCATTATCCTTTGTTTTATTTCAAAATACAATTCCTTCTGCAACTGAGTATGCGGGAACAATCACCGCAGCAGACCTCAAGACACATTTGGAAATAATAGCTTCTGACGCCTATGAAGGTCGAGAGACCGGAGAAAAAGGCCAAAAGATGGCTGCAGAATACATTGCCAAACAATTTAAGTCGTATGGTATTCCCGAATTGCCGGGAGGTGGCTATTACCAGAATGTTCCGCTGATTAAGTTTTTGCCCGGCCGGGGCGAAGTAGTATCGGGCGGAAAGAATTATGAGGCTGGTAAATCGTTTTACTTTTTATCAGGTGTAGAGAACATGAACACCTCTACTTCCAAGCTGATTGTTGCCGGATATGGAATAGAGGAAAAAGGTTTCTCCAATTACGGAGCAGCCAACATTAATGGTGCTACTGTAATGATTGTTGCCGGCGAACCAACAAACAGCAAAGGCGTTTCGATGATTTCGGGAAAAAAAGAACCGTCATCATGGAGCACACAACGAAGAAAAAAAATAATGGAAGCCAGCAAGCGCGGTGCGTCTATGTTGCTCGTGGTACAACCCGAATTTGAAAAAGCATTGAAGGATTATGAACACAGCATCAATACGCCGAGTTATAAATTAGATGATGACAGTAAAGAAGAGGCTACAGATTATCGTGTTCCCGTACTTTACATTTCACCGAAAATGGCGGATGAAATTTTACAAGCAGCAGGAGCCAAAACAACCGTAAGCGGCATTCAAAAGGCCAATAAGAAAAAGGCGGCACCGGCAAAAACGTTAGACTACACGTTGGGCTATAACATTAGTCGTCCAACGCAAAAAGTGAACACGGAAAACGTATTGGGTTACATTGAAGGCACAGATTTGAAAGAAGAATTAATCGTGATCACAGCACATTACGATCACATAGGCAAAGAGGGCGACAAAATTTATAACGGCGCAGATGATGACGGCTCGGGAACTGTTGCCATTATGGAAATTGCGGAAGCATTTGCGAAAGCAAAACGAGAAGGAAAAGGTCCGCGCAGAAGCATCTTGTGTATGGCTGTAAGCGGAGAAGAGCGAGGATTATTGGGCTCTAAATGGTATTCGGAACATCCGATGTTTCCATTGGCTAAAACGGTGTGCAATCTCAATATTGACATGATTGGTCGCATAGATGCAGATCATAAGAAAGACAGCAATTATGTTTATGTTATTGGCGCTGATCGCATCAGCGCAGACTTAAAGGCCATTGTAAATCAGCAAAACGAGTTGCACACGAAGTTGACGCTAGATTACAAGTACGATGTTGAAAACGAACCCAACATGTACTACTATCGGTCCGACCATTACAACTTTGCACGAAAGGGTGTGCCGGTTGCTTTTTTCTTCAACGGGACACACGAAGACTATCATAAGGAAACTGACGAAACAAGTAAGATTACATATCCGATGATGGAAATCCGAACACGCTTGGTTTTCTTCACTGCATGGGAAATAGCGCATCGCACCGAACGTCTGCGTATCACCAATAAGAAATAATGCACTATGGATAAGTCCGCACGATTTAATGATATTGCCGAGAAGAAAGTGTTTGACGATGTTCATCGCAGCACCTTGCGCAAGAATATTGGCAACTATAATCAGAAATTTGAGCAAGGAAAAAATCAGTTCGCCAACCTGAATCTGGCAAAGGCGCGCGCAACTTCATTGCGAAATAAGGCGATTGAAAATCTCGAGAAATACCTGATTGAATTTGAAGCTAATTTTATCAAGCGTGGCGGAAAGGTAATCTGGGCTTGTGATGCAGAAGAAGCTAATCGAGAAATTTTACAACTTCTTAAAAGCAGATCAATTACATCCGTAATAAAATCCAAGTCAATGGTAACGGAAGAAATTGGACTGAACGGCGCGCTGAAGGCTGCCGGCGTGGAGCCCGTTGAAACGGATTTAGGAGAATATATTCAACAGCTTTCAGGAGAAGCGCCTTATCACATTGTTACGCCTGCGATGCATAAAAGCAAAGAGGAAGTAGCTAAGTTGTTTGCAACAAAAAAGGGGCTGAGTGATGATAGCACACCACAACAGGTGATGAATTTTGTGCGCGGGGAAATTCGTACAACCGCCGCGCAAGCAGGAGCGGGCATTACCGGTGCAAACTTCTTATTGGCAGACTGCGGAGGCGTTGCAGTAACTGAAAACGAGGGCAACGCGCTGATGTCAATGGCCGGCAATAAACTGCACATTATTGTTACCGGAATTGAAAAAATTATTCCATCTATACAAGATCTGGATTTGTTCTGGCCGCTGTTAGCGACATATGGAACAGGCCAATTAATGACGGTTTATAATTCAATTGTGTTCGGGCCGCGTCAGCAAGGCGAGCAAGACGGACCCGAAGAAATGGTCTTGGTTTTGGTTGACAACGGTCGATCAAATGTTATGAATCAGGTGGATCAACGTCGTGCACTTGGATGTATACGCTGTGGCGCTTGCCTTAACGCTTGTCCTGTTTATGAAGGCGTTGGGGGTCATGCATATGAAACGCCATATAGCGGGCCAATCGGATCTGCACTAATGCCACACATGGGAGGAATGAACGAATTCCGCCATTTGAGTTATGCTACAACATTGTGCGGAAAATGCACGGAAGTGTGTCCTGTCGGTATCGACCTGCATAAGCTGATGTTGTACAACCGTCGCGACGCAATGACGGAAGGCTTTGCAACAAAAACAGAAAACGTCATGTGGTTCTTCTGGAAAGGCGCTATGCTCAAACGCTCTAAAATGGATAAAGGCGGCGCCAAGCTTAAGAACTTTATGTTGCGTCAGTTCTTCAGAAAATCGTGGGGCGAACGACGTGAAATGCCGAATGTTGCCAATAAGTCGTTTAATCAGTTGTGGCGCGAGCGCAAAGGAATTAAGTAATTCCTTAGATCATATCCAGAACGATAAGGACCGCGAAAATAATCGCAAAGAGCATCAGCGCTCCGCCATAATAAAAAGGCGTGAAAAATAAACCGCCACCAAGCAGAAAACATATAAGGTCGATCCAGAAACGCTGTGTGATACCTTCTTTCAACCAAATTGCCAAAGGTGGAATCAAGAGCGCGAGAATAATCATCACGACCTGATTTACATCTGTTCCCCCATCTGCAGGAGGTGTTGGCTTTGGCGCCAGAACAACATGATTATCCGCAGTGTTGTCTGCTGTAGTTGTCGGATATTCTTTATCAGCGACAATCGTTTTTGTCTTGCGAGCAGATTCGCTCTGTTGATTTATTGTTGTAGCGGATGTTGTTGCTAATGCTACAGGAGCGAGATGAGACGACTGAATTTGTTGATGAGCGATTCCGGTCATTGCGGTATTTGTAACCACATCAACTTTACTGTTACTATCAGAATGTTGCTGATTATTTTTCAGGTTAACATAATAACCGCCGGTGTACTTTCTTTTAACAATATCCACGGACTGGCATGACGCCATCAAGAATGCTGCAGAAAGGAGAAACAGAACTTTTTTCATGGTTGAGTTGTTTTAGTACTGAGCAAAGTTATTGAATGACCGGAGAATTAACATCATTTTTCCCAATAACTCATTGGCTCGTGGTATATTTGTCATGTAAAAATTAGCAGCTATGTTATCTTCAAAAATTCAAACAGCACTCAATGAGCAGATCGCTCTTGAAGGCAATTCTTCTCAATATTATTTAGCAATGGCGTCGTGGGCCGAGACACAAGGCATGGACGGCGTTGCACAGTTTTTGTATAAGCACGCAGACGAAGAGCGCATGCACATGCTTAAGCTGATTAAGTTTGTGAACGAGCGCGGTGGTCATGGTGTGGTGCCGGTATTGGTTGCTCCTCCAAAATCGTTTAAAAGCGTTAAGGCGGCGTTTGAAGAAGTGTTGAAACACGAAATCAAAGTATCCAACGAAATCAACAAGTTGGTAGACGTTTGTCTTAAAGAAAAAGATTACACCACTCACAACTTCTTGCAGTGGTACGTTTCTGAACAGATAGAGGAAGAGGCTTTGGCAAGAAAGATATTAGACAAACTGAAGTTGATCGGCGGAGACTCTTCCGGATTGTATTTGTTCGACAGAGATCTACAGCAACTTGCGGCAACCGCTGCAGACGCAGGAGCGGATCAGGCACAATAGAAATTCAGGGGCGAGAAATCGCCCCTAATTTTTTATAAAGCGAGTTGTCTTACGTGATTTTCCATCGTTGATCGTAACAACGTAAACCCCCGATCTATAATTTCCAACGTTGACTTTTGTCGACGACTCTTGTGCGCGAAACTCTTGTACGACAGCGCCATTCAAATCATAAACAACAACCAACGATCCTGCCGGAGTGGAAATCACAACGTGATCTGTTGAGGGATTTGGGAAGCAGGAAATCGCGTTGCTCGAAGCATTTTCTTCGACACCGGTTATCACTGCTGCAATATCAATCGTCATGATGCTTCGTGCGAAAGTTCCCGCAATGAGCCGATTGCCATTGGCGCTTAACGCAATATCATAAACCGGAATAATTGGCATATTATTCCCTACGCGGGTCCAGTTTGTGCCCCCATTTGTAGTGACATAAACACCTGCATCGGTTGCAACGAACAAAACGTTTTCATTGCCCGGGAGAACAACAATATCGTTAACCGCAAACTGTGGTAGGTCTCCGGAAATATCAGTCCATGAAGCGCCGTTATTAACGCTCATGTGAACATGTGGAATATATTCATTCGATTTATATCCGGAATGTGTAACATACACGTTGGAGGCGATGTTTGGAGATCCTTGCACTGAAGTCACATAACGATCGGGAAGCCCTGCAGAGATATTATTCCACGAACTGCCGCCATTAAGGGAACTCCACACATTACCATCGGTTGTTCCGGAATATACATATTGTGAATTCGCGGCAGAAGTTCCAATTGCCGAAATCGTATGAAAGCGCGGATCAAACACAATGCCGTCGGTCAAGTCGTTACTTACGGGTTGCCAGGTTCCGTAAGGCGCACCTGTCATTTTGTACATGCGGTAAGTTCCTGTGTACAATGTTCCTGAGTTAGAAGGGTCCATGATGTAAGGCATGTCCCAGTGTTTGCGGTCATTCATGTCAATGCCGTTCGTTCCGGAGTTGAAATTAAATCCACCATCATCGGTGTACACAATATTTCCGTTTTGTGTTTCTGCATAAAATGTTTGCGGATCGCCCGGAACAAAAACGGGCTGGAAGCCATCGCCTCCGTAGATTCTAGGCCATTGGTTAATGGTTGCGCTATTTCCTCCTGTTGTTCCGTTGTCTTGTGCGCCACCATAATATGTTGAAGGATCATTCGGGTTTGCGGCAACGCGGTAGAATTGAGTGTTGGGAATATTTTCAATGTCTTGCCAGGTTGCACAATTGTCCGTGGTTCGATAAATCCCTCCATCCGTACATAGCAGAATGTCTCCATTGGGCGCGAATTCCAAATCGTGTTTATCGGCATGTACATCATAGAACCACCATTCCGGCGCAGCATAATTCCACGATTGACCGCCGTCTTGTGTGCGCCACAAATCAACACCAAGAATAAAAATGTCATTCGGATCATTTGGGTTAACCGCAATTTTTCCGAAGTACCAACCAAACCCGCCAAGACAGCCGGGATCTAACCCGTTTTGAGGAACTGCAGTCCAGGATGAGCCCGCGTTCGTCGTTTGATATATTCCCTGTAATTCTAAAGTGACATCAACAATTACGGCATACAAACGATTATGATCCTGCGGATACATGGTTAAGCCAATGCGCGATAAGGGTTGATTCGGAAGTCCGTTTGTCATCATGTTCCACGTAGCGCCGCCGTTGGTGCTTTTGTAAATGCGACAGTCGTTGCCGGATATTAAACTTTCCTGATTGTTGCGGATTCGTGTCCAGCTGGCAGCATAAATAACTTGCGGATTTACCGGGTCGAGCACTAAGTCGGAAATGCCGGTTTCGTTATTGATGTACAACACTTGATTCCATGTTGTTCCGCCATCCGTTGATTTATACAAACCGCGGTTATTATCACGAACAAACGGAGTTCCCATTGTCGCTGCGTATAAAACATTGGAGTTTGTTGGATCTACGGCAAAGTCGGAAATGATGCGCGTGTTTTGCAATCCGATATTGGTCCATGTTGCGCCGGCGTCCGTGCTTTTGTAAACACCATCACCAATAAAAGGATATCCGGAAACATTCGGATCTCCGGTTCCGGCATAAATCGTGGAGGTGTTGTTAGGGTCAAGCACGATGCAACCGATCGCAAGCGCAGGATTATTGTCGAAAATGGGATTCCATGTTGCGCCGCCATCTGTCGTTTTGAAAATACCGCCGGTGGTGTTGCCTTCATACATGATGGAGCTATTGGTTGGATGTATGGCAATACAATTCACGCGACCGCCAATATTCCCCGGCCCTTCAGTATCCCATGAAACAGAAGAAGAGGAGCGTTGCAAGTTCGATTGTTGAGATGCTTGATACATGGCGCTCCAGTACGCTTCCATATCAAATGTTTGGTCCGGATAGCTGCGTTGCAAGAACAGATAGTCGTAAGGCACGAAGTGTTTTTCGGAACGACTCATTTTGTTTTCTGCAGAACCGTCAAAAAACAGCGTATAAATTTGGATTGTTGTCGCTGCAATAAACAGCAATACAATACATTGTCGCATAGGGCGTTTATTTAAAAACATGTAGCAAGATAAGTAATGAACAGCATTGGTCGAAATGTTGATAAGTAGAAGCAACCAAAATGTGAGCTTTCCCGTTTTAATTTTCAAATTTGATAGGAGAACAAGGTATGACGCGCAGAGAATTTTTACGTTACAACGACCAACCCTGTCGTTTCAGAATGAAATCCGGGAAAGTAGTTTTTGGTGTGATCTGGGAGCAGGAAACAACTTCCGGTTTTCAGTATTGCTTTGCTTCGTTACAAGAACGTTTTGGCCCGCCCAAAAGCGGCAGCACCATAGGAATGACGATTTCTTTGGACGAAATTATCGCAGCGGAACCATTGCCATTAGCAGATGTGCTCGCCGGTTAACGACTAATTATCACCTTATTTGTAAATGATGTGCCGTTGCCGGTAATGCGAATGGCATAAATGCCATTGGACAATTCTCCGTTGGTATTGAATGAAATGCTTGTTTCGTTTGTTACTCCTGAGGCCATGATTTTTCCGGAGATGTCGTAAAGCTCATATGTGCTTCCCGGGGTAATGCCCGTTAACACAAATGTTCCGCTTGTTGGATTTGGAAACAAGCGGAAATTAACGTTAGAAATGTTTTCTTCCGTTGTAGCCCAACCGCCTTCGTCAACATGTAAAAGATAACATTGGTTATTACCATTAACGTCGCTGTTTCCCGCAATGTAATAGCCGCCATATCCCGCAAAAAGGCTGTAGCCGATATCTATGCCGCTACCGCCGTATTGGTGCGTCCATAGCATGTTTCCGGCAGTGTCGGTGCGAAACACAGCAACGCTTATTGGCCCGGGTGCGAAGCTGTTGGAATAGCCGGTTCCCATGAAACCATCCGCAGTTTCAACAATTGAAAATGCAGCATCTGCTTGGGCACCACCAAATGTTGAGCGCCAAAGCGAGTTGCCGTTCATATCAATCTTTTGAATAAAAAAATCGAATGGACCCTGAGATACGGTTTCTGTTTCTCCGCACAAGGCAAGGTTGTTATCTGAAGTGATAATTAAATCCTGACAACCATTTTGCAAATTATCGCCGTAAATATTTTGCCATAATAGGTTGTTGTTTTTGTCATAACGAGCAAGGAAAACATCATATTGACCCGAACTCATTTGATCTCCCATTACGACATAACCGCTGTCCGGTAAGGGCATCACGCATTGCAAATAATCGTTACTAGGGGAGCCCTCAATTGTGCGATAAAGTAAATTCAAGTTAGGCGAATAGATCTCTATCAAGAAATCATTCGAATTAGCTGTTCCTGTTGCGAAGCCTACCACGATAAAGTTGCCGCTAGCAAGTTGAGCAATTTGTTTAAACGTAATGTTTCCTAAAAACAAACCCGAGTTGACCGAGTCGATCATATTACCCACCGAGTCAATTATCATAATAAAGCCTTGTATCTGATTTCCCGCAGTACTGAGATCGCCACAAACGGCCATTTTTCCGTTATCCAGAGCTATAATGTACTGTGCATTGTCGTCAAACTGAGGTCGAGCGTAGATGAAGGTGTCCAATACAACACCTGAAGTTGTGAGGCGATATACAGAAATATCAGTAGAACCTCCGTTGGGCGTATTGAAGAAACCAGCAGTATAAATGGAGCTGTTGTGCATTACTGCGCCTCGCGTAAAATCGGGAGCTTCTGTGCCGTAAGTTTGTTCAAAAAACGGAACAGTTTGTGCATGAGCAATAACAGCGAATAAACAGAACAGAATACTCAGCAACCGATACATGACTCTAAAGGTAATTCATACGAGTATGCTAACGACGATGATTTTTGTCATAACGCTCATTGGTTGTGTTGCACCTAAAGCCGCAGATTCGTGTTCCGGAGTGAATAGCGCTTCTGCTGCGCCGTCTGATGCCGCGCGCAAACCGGGAAAGAAATTATTTCATCGCAAAGGTAATGCGGAAGTAAAAGGCGAAGACGGTTATCGTCGCAAGAACAGGAAATACAAGACGTACGGGGAAAAGGCGGAGAAGGGCAAGAAAAAAGAGAAAGACACCAAAGCAAAAAAGCGCTGGAGACTTTTCAAGAAAAAGGCCGATAGCTCGAAAGACGCAGATCGTCAGGATAAAGGAGTGTTTCGTTCAAACGATAAGCGACTGAAAAAGGAGCGCAAGAAAAAATCCAAACGCCCCGAAATGGGTCTTTGGGGCAAGAAAGGGCCGAAGCGTTAGTGTGCGGTTTCGATTTCCCGCAGCTCAATAAAATCGTATCGGTTCACATCAAACAAATGTGAAGTGTGTACATTCTTCAATGCGGTAAACATAATTTCTTTTCGATTGGGATATTTCTCTTCCCACTCGTCCATCATTTTGCGCACTACTTTACGCTGTAAGTTTTCTTGTGAACCACACAGATTACAAGGAATAATGGGAAAATTCCGATGTTGTGCGTAAGCAGCAATATCATCTTCTTTACAGAATGCCAGCGGACGAATTACCGTGTTGCGTTTATCGTCGCTGATAAACTTTGCGGGCATCGCCTCTAATTTTCCGGCGAAAAACAGATTGAGAAAAAAGGTTTCCAGAATGTCTTCGCGGTGATGACCCAAAGCAATTTTTGTAACGCCCATTTCTTGTGCCGCATCGTACAAAATGCCACGACGCATGCGAGAACACAAACTGCACATGGTTTTTCCCGGAGCAATTTTTTCGGTTACTACACTATATGTGTCACGTTCGATAATTCTGAAATTAACACCAAGCTCGGTTAAATATTTCGGTAAAATATCTTCAGGAAACCCGGGTTGTTTTTGATCGAGATTAACAGCAACAATTTCGAAAGAATGATTCATCACTTTTTGCAAGTGCAACATCATGTCCAGCATCGTGTAGCTGTCTTTCCCTCCCGACAAACACACCATAACTTTATCACCGGGCACAACAAGCTCAAATTCTTCTTGTGCGTGCCACACTGCTTTACGCAGACGTTTGATAAGCTTCTCTGTTTCGTGTGTATGCGCGGAATCCATAGCACAAAGGTATTGTATTGTGGTTGATGTAGAGAAAACAAAAGCGGCAGCGCAAGTCGAGATTTTTGGGAGCTCGCGCAGATTATTTCACGATCCGCAATAGAACGGGCTGAGTTACAAAACTTCAACCGGTGCCGTCGCATCGGCATTTTAGTTGTCTCTGACCTCACCAAAGTGAACTTTGTCTCGAACTTCGTCAAACAAAAAACCCGCACATTTCGATGCGGGTTTTGTTTTATCGAGGTCCCGAGCTGTCCCGAAGCATCGGGACGAACCGCAGTAGCATAAATACAAAAAGAGTCAGAGATACGATACTTTTAGTTGAGGGACTTGTTTACGCCGTTGCCCATGGTTATACAAAAAACCCGCACATTTCGATGCGGGTTTTGTTTTTATCGAGGTCCCGAGCGGTCCCGAAGCATCGGGACGAACCGCAGTAGCATAAATACAAAAAGAGTCAGAGATACGATACTTTTAGTTGAGGGACTTGTTTACGCCGTTGCCCATGGTTATACAAAAAACCCGCACATTTCGATGCGGGTTTTGTTTTTATCGAGGTCCCGAGCGGATTCGAACCGCTGTAGCAGCTTTTGCAGAGCTGAGCCTAGCCACTCGGCCACAGGACCTTTTTACGAGGGACACAAAAGTAATAAAATAATTCAACCTTCAAGCTACCCGCGCAACTCCACCGAAACACGATCCACATCGGCATTCATTGGCGGGCGGTGTTTAATGACGTGCACAACAAATTCTTTCACAAATGGAAAGGTTGTGCGAAGCCGCGATAATATGCGCGCTGCAACATGTTCAATCAACTTTGAGCGTATTAACATCTCTTCACGCACAATATCCTGAACAGTTACATAGTCTACGGTGTCGCTAAGTTCGTCACTGTGACATGATTTTCTAAGGTCTGTGTGTATAGCAACATGCACCGTATAATCACCGCCGATTTCACCTTCTTCAGGCAAACAACCGTGATAAGCACGTACGCGTATTCCGTTGACGTGAATGATGCCCATGGTTTTATGCAATCATGGCGTCTAATGCCGAAACCGATTTGTTCAATCGCGCAACAACGCGGTCTTTCCCAAGAAGTGCGGCCATTTCAAATAACACCGGGCCTCCGCCCTCCCCGCTTATGCACACACGAAACAATTGCATCACATGTCCGGGGTTGGTTCCTGTTGCTGCTGCAGTTTCCTTGAATGTTGCTTCCAGCTCCGCTGCTGCCCATACCGATTGTTTGCTATAAGCATCAGCCAATGCAACGATAAACGCCTTTGCGCCGTCATTCCAGCGCTTCTTCACTACGCCTTCGTCAAATGTTGTCGGCTCATCGAAAAAGTATTTGCCTTGGTCCAGAATCTCTTTCACGAAAAACACTTTTTCTTTCATCAAGCGACACACCTCAACGAGAAACGCATCATTAGGTTTTCCGGATTGTTGAGAAACGAGCGCAGCCAACTCTTCATCGGTTCTCTTGCGCAAATATTGTTGGTTGAACCAACGCGTTTTTTCTGCGTCAAATTTCGCCCCCGATTTGCTTACGCGCTCCAGAGAAAATGCTTCAACAAGTTCTTCTTTGGTATATAATTCCTGATTGTTGCTACCGTGCCAACCCAACAGCGCCAGCATATTGATAAAAGCCTCCGGGAAATAACCGCTTTCGCGATAACCTGTAAAAGTTTCGGGCTTTCCGCTTTTCACGTCAAGCAACTCTCCGTTTAACGGGAAAACAGGAAAACCTAATCGATCGCCATCGCGTTTACTTAACTTTCCGTTTCCGTCAGGACGGAGCAACAACGGCAAGTGTGCAAACTCAGGCATGACACTCTCCCAACCTAAAAAGCGATACAACATCACGTGTAGCGGCGCAGACGGCAACCATTCTTCACCACGAATTACGTGCGTAATTTTCATGGAAAAATCATCCACAATGTTTGCCAAATGATAAGTGGGCATACCATCGCTTTTGAATAACACCTTATCGTCTAATTGTGCTGTGTTTACTACCACCCAGCCACGAATGATATCATGAAAACGAACCTCTTCGTTACGCGGCAACTTTGCACGAATAACATATGTTTCGCCCGCGGCAATGCGCTTCTTCACTTCGTCTTCGGACAGCGTAAGTGAGTTTTTTAACTCTTGACGCGTAACAGCATTATATGCGAACGCCTTGCCCATTTTATCATAACGCGCGCGTTGTTCGTCGAGCTCTTCTTTCGTGTCGAACGCATAATAGGCATTGCCGGAATCGATAAGTTGCTGTGCATATTGCGCATAAACTCCGGCATCTTTTCTTTCGCTCTGGCGATAAGGCGCGTACGGACCATCACCAAAACCAACACCTTCGTTTGGTTCAATGCCGCACCACTTTAGCGCTTCAATTATATATGCCTCTGCTCCGGGAACAAAGCGTTCTTGATCGGTATCTTCTATGCGAAGAATAAAATCTCCTCCGTGTTTTTTTGCAAACAAATAATTATAAAGCGCAGTGCGCACACCACCCATGTGTAAAGGCCCTGTCGGGCTTGGTGCAAATCGTACTCGTACTTTGCGTGTATTGCTCATAGCCTGAAAATTGAGGGGCAAAGATACGCGAGTCTGCATTATTCTTTCGTTTCATTACAGAAATAGCCTAATCCATCGCGCGAATTTCTAATCTTTGCACATGCTTTTACTGACGCCTACTCGCTGGAAAGATTACGAACTGCTGGACACCGGCAATTTTCTGAAGCTTGAACGCTTTGGCAAATACATCACCATTCGCCCGGAACCGCAAGCTGTATGGAGTCCTGCGTTATCCATGCAGGAATGGAAAAAAATGGCGCACCTGGAGTTCGTTCCAAAAAGCAGCTCTTCGGGCACGTGGAACAAATTAAAGAAAGACGTTCCCGACCGTTGGAATATTTCTTACGAATTACCCGGAGGCAACAGCATTCGTTTTCGTCTGGGACTTACATCTTTCAAGCACGTGGGCGTGTTTCCTGAACAAGCCGTGAATTGGGATTACATTCAGGATAGCATTCAACGCATGACGGTGGATAAGCCGAAGTTTCTAAATCTGTTTGCATATACCGGAGGTGCTTCTCTGGCGGCATGTGCATCAGGAGCAGAGGTTACCCACGTTGATTCTATTCGCCAGGTGGTTACGTGGGCTAATGAAAACATGCAGCTGTCGGATCTGGACAATATTCGCTGGATGGTGGACGACGCATTAAAGTTTGTCAAGAAAGAACAACGTCGCGGGAATAAATATCACGGGATTATTTTAGACCCGCCTGCATATGGACACGGGCCCAACGGCGAAAAGTGGAAACTGGAAGAACAGATCAATGAAATGGTTCACGCAGTAACCGATTTGTTGCACGAGAAAGAGCATTTCCTGATACTGAATGCCTACTCTTTAGGATTTTCATCATTAATTCTTAAAAATCTTTTTTCCCATACGGGTAGTAAGTTGGAAGTCGGAGAGTTGTTCTTGAGCGGAAAATTCGGAACGACATTACCTCTCGGAGTTTTCGGAAGGCTCTCGAAACTCCCATAAATAAAAGATCTCGGACAAAATAGTAACCGCGGTTATTATTTTCATCGAACCACATTTTTCATTGATGTTCCCCAAACAATCATCTTGTTGTGGAAATCCGTTATCCTCCGCATCTAATATTTGCCGGGAGTAATTGTTAAATAACGTAACATTCTTGCGGCTTACGCGTTATTCTACGTAAATTTGGTAGTCACGGAAACGACATGAACAACTCAAGCAACAGCTATAGCCTGCTTCTTCTTAAACTCGACGAGTTTATTCGGAAGTATTACAAGAATCAATTGATTCGTGGTGGGCTGTACACAACGGGTTTGGTGATTACGCTTTTCTTGACCATTAGCATCCTGGAGTATTTCGGTCGCTTCGACACGCTGGTACGATCCATTTTATTCTGGAGTTTCCTGGCAACTACAGGATATGTCTTAACGCGATTTATTGCGCTACCGGTATTCCGACTCAATAAAATCGGCAAAACGATTACACATGCTGAAGCGGCGGCCATTATCGGCAAACATTTTGGTTCAGTTCAGGATAAGCTTCTTAATGTATTGCAATTGCAACAGTCGGAACAACCTTCCGGTATCAGCGCAGACCTTTTGCAAGCGAGTATTGACCAAAAGATAGCGGAGTTAAAACCAATTCCTTTTGCAGCAGCAGTTGATCTTACCGAAAACAAACGTTACATCAAGTATGCGGCAATTCCCGTATTGCTCATGTTGGCCATCGTTTTCACAAATTCAAGATTAATTACCGAAAGTTCCCGTCGCCTGATTAACCACACGGAATATTTCGAAGAAGAGGCACCGTTTATCTTCAGTATTACCAACGCAAAGTTGGAAACCGAAGAAAACAAGGACTTTGAGCTGAACGTGAAATTGAAAGGAGAAGAAATTCCGGATGTGGTGTATTTGATGGTGGACGATAACGAATACCGTCTCACAAAAAACGGCACAATCGACTTCTCGTTCTTGTTCAGAAAAGTGCAGCAAAACAAAAAGTTCCGCTTTAAAGCCGATGGGTTCTTATCGCGGGAATACACACTGAATGTATTGCCGTCTCCTATGGTGTTGAACTTTGACGTGGCGTTGGAATATCCTGCTTATCTCAAGCGCGTTAATGAAACCATCAAAAACACAGGAGACCTTATCGTTCCTGCCGGCACCAAAGTAAAGTGGTTGTTCAATACCAAATCCACAAAAAATCTGACGCTAAAACTGGGCGACTCGCTTTACAAGTTGAACCCTTCGGAAGACAATAAGTTTGCATTCTCCCGCAAAATGATGGGCAGTTCGGCATACACTATTGTTACGTCTAACGAATATGTGAAGAGCACCGATTCCATTAAGTATCACATTAACGTTACTCCTGACCTATATCCGACCATTGCGCTGGAGGAAAAACGTGACTCCATATCGCGTTTGCGATTGTACTTTACCGGAGAGGTTAAAGACGACTACGGTTTCAATAGAATGCAATTTGTGTTTGTAAGGCAGTCGTACAAGGACACGCTGGGCAACACAATTCCGGAGCGCGTAACGACTGTTCCTATTCCACTATCAAAACAATCGAATCGGGAGAACTATTACTACTATTGGGATTTGAGCAACCTGGGAATTGCACCGGGCGAACAGCTCTCCTACTACTTCGAGGTGTGGGATAACGATGGTGTCAACGGACCGAAATCCACGCGTACGCAACAAATGGTGTACAAAGCCCCAACCGAAAAAGAGCTGCAGGAACAGTTTGAAGCCAACAACCAACAGATTGAGCAAAAGCTGGAAGAAAGCCTTGCTGAATCTAAAGCGTTGCAAAAAGAAATCAATGATCTGAATAAAAAGATCATGGAGAAGAAAAATACAACTTGGGAAGACAAGCAGAAAATGAAGGAATTGACTGCTCGTCAGCAAGCATTGCAACAAAAGATTGACGAGCTGAAACAAATGAATGCCGCTAATCAGGCGCAGCAACAGGAGTTTCAGAACGATCCGCAAACGCAAGCAAAGCAGGAAGAAATGAACGAACTGTTCAACCAGCTTTCTGCGGAAGAGATGAAAAAGATGTTGGAAGACATTCAAAAGATGATTGATAATTCAAACAAGGAAAAGACCCAGCAAGACCTCGATCAAATGAAGCAAAGCAACGAGGACATGCAAAAGGATCTTGACCGTACGTTGGAGTTGTTCCGCCAGATGCAGGTGGAAATGAAAATGGACAACCTGATTCAAAAGCTGGATAATTTGCAGCAACGCCAGGATTCATTGTCCAAGTTGACCGAACAAAAAGGAGCAGACAATAAAGAGATGAAGGCCGCACAGGATTCTTTGAATAAAGAATTTGATCAACTGAGAAAGGAAATGGACGAGTTGTCTGAAATGAACCAGAAGCTTGAAAACCCCAATGATATACCGAACACGGATGTTCAGGAAATGCAGATTCAGCAACAGCAGCGTGAAGCATCTCAAAACTTGAATCAGGGTGGTAACAAGAAAGGCGCAGCCAAAAACCAGAAGAGTGCTGCTGATCAAATGAAGGAGATGTCCGATCAAATGAAGCAAGCCCGAGAACAGATGCAGCAAGATCAGCAGGAGGAAGATTTGCAGGCTATCCGACAATTGCTAGATAACTTGATTAAACTTTCTTTCGATCAGGAAGCGCTGATGGTGAAAGTTAAAAATACAGGGGTGAATGATCCGCAATATCCGGCACTGGCGAAAGAGCAGAAGCGCCTTCAAGATGATTCAAAGGTAATTGAAGATAGTTTGTTGGCATTGAGCAAACGCAATCCGATGTTGTCTCCACTGGTAAACAAAGAAATTACGGCAATTAAATATAACATGGGCCGCTCGAAAACGGCATTGAATGAAAGAACGCCTGGAGAAGCTCAATATCGACAGCAGTTGGCAATGACGTCTATTAATAATCTCGCGCTGCTGTTGAATGAATCGCTGGAAAGTGCCATGCAGCAAATGAATCAGCAGGGCAAGAATCCTTCAGAATGTAAAGGCGGTAATTGTAAAAAGCCGGGTCAGGGGCAGAAAAGCAAACCGGGGATGTCGCAGCTCATGCAAATGCAGAAAGGCATTAACGGAAAGATGCAGCAAATGCAGAATGGCACAATTCCCATGAATGCCGAGGAGTTGGCGAAAATGGCCGCTCAGCAGGAGTTTATTCGTCGTGCTATGCAAGAGGCATTAAAGAACAGCCCGAATCAAGGCGGAGGCCCGGGTGGAGATATTCCATCTAAAATGGAGCAAACGGAACAGGATCTAGTGAATAAGCAGATTAATGCCGAAACAATTCAGCGCCAGCAGGAGATCCTGGATAAAATGTTGGAGTTCGAAAAAGCGGAGAAAGAAAAGGAGCAAGACGACCAGCGACAGTCAAATGAAGCAAAAGATTACAATTTAAGTAACCCTAGCGGCTTTTTTGAGTATAACAGGCAGAAACAGCGTGAGGCGGAATTGTTGCGTACAGTACCCCCTGCCCTGTCCCCTTATTACAGATCTAAGGTGAGTACATATTTCAATGGTGTGAACCAATAGAAAACAATGACGGAAGTCCGCATTACTGATAAGAAAATGAACATAGCCTCCTCTTCAGAAAATGTTCTGCTTGTAGAAACATTAATCAATGACATTTGCCGCGACAGTAGTATTCCCGAAGATTATTACGGGAACATACTTGTTGCCGTTACCGAAGCGTTTAATAACGCGGTGCAACACGGCAATAAACTAGACCCCTCCAAGAATGTTGAGGTTAACGTTCACGTAGATCAGAAGAACGTTCAGTTTACAATTAAGGACCAAGGTCCCGGATTCGATTTTAATAATCTACCTGACCCAACCAATCCCGAGAACATCGAAAAGCCCAATGGTCGTGGAGTATTTTTAATGCGCCAACTTGCAGATAAAGTCGAGTTTGCCGATAACGGTGCTAAAGTTGTTTTAGGATTCACGATTCCTGCAAACTAATTGTGGCGACAGGCGTTTCATTTCATTTTCCGATCATTTCATTTCCGCTTAAGTTCCGAACCTTAACCAAGGAGTGGTTGTCCGGTGTTGCCAAATCTGAGCGTTATCGTTGTGCTGCGTTGCGAATAATTTTCGTTGATGATGAACACTTGTTCGAAATGAACAAGACCTTTCTTAATCATCATACGTACACGGACATCATTACATTCGACTTGAATGAAAATGGAGGTAAAGATGTTGTTGGCGAATTGTATATTAGCGCAGATCGAGTAAAGGAAAATGCGGGTAAATTTGGCGTGTCCTTCCGTACGGAATTAGATCGTGTCATGGTACACGGACTGCTTCATTTGCTTGGATATAAAGACAAGTCGAAAAGCGATCAAATGCAAATGCGTAAATTAGAAGACAAATATCTAAAACGAAGAACATGGCCAATTTAGTAAAGTTCAGTTTGATTTTTTTCGTAGTTGTTTTGTCTGCTTTTCAGCAGGCCCCCGCTCCTACTCTTTCTGCACAAATGCAAAAGTTGTGTAAGGTGTGGACGTTTACGGGTTCAGAGGCCTGGGGTGTTGTTGCAGAACCAACGGCAGAACAGAAGGGCGACAAGATTGAATTCAAGTCGGATATGTCCTATAGCTGGACGTACAATGGGAAGATGGAGTCGGGAACATGGACGTGCGATAAGTCGGCGGTGTGGGTAAGCTTGAAAACATCAGAGGGCGTCACAAAGCGCCTCAAAGTCGTTAAGGTTGATGCTGCAAGCTTGGAGATTGACTACAAAGACCAAGACGATGTGCACAATATGTTGAGGTATAAAAGCAACTAAGAATATATACATAAGCGCCGAAAGGCGCTTTTTTGTTTCACGTGGAACGTTATTGTTTTCAGGCAGGGCGTGTGAATAGGAATTCTATTTTTCGAAGTCTTATTGCCGGTGTTCTATATACATTTGCACCATGAGCAGTGGTTTATTTAAAGAATATGATGTAGTTGTTGTGGGTGCCGGTCATGCGGGTTGTGAAGCGGCAGCAGCGGCAGCAAATATGGGTTCCCGTGTGTTGCTGATTACCATGAATATGCAGACGATTGCTCAGATGAGTTGCAATCCGGCTATGGGTGGTGTGGCTAAGGGCCAGATAGTCCGCGAGGTGGATGCGTTGGGTGGTTATAGCGGAATTGTGACTGATAAAACCGCCGTTCAATTCAGAATGCTTAATAGAAGCAAGGGTCCGGCCATGTGGAGTCCGCGTGCGCAAAGTGATCGTTGGCGCTTTGCTGAGGAGTGGAGACTGATGCTGGAGCAAACTCCGAATGTCGATTTCTGGCAGGATATGGTGTCCGGTCTTATTGTGGAGGGGGATGTTGTGAAAGGTGTGGTTACGGGAATGGGCTTAGAGATTCGGTCTAAGGCGGTTGTGCTCACGAATGGAACTTTCTTGAACGGTTTAATACATATAGGAGATAAGCGCTTTGGTGGTGGTAGAACAGGAGAGAAGGCGGCAACAGGGATTACAGAGCAACTTATTGATTTAGGTTTTGAAAGTGGGCGTATGAAAACCGGAACGCCGCCTAGGGTTGACGGACGTAGTTTAGATTATTCGAAGATGGAAGAGCAGCCCGGGGATGATGTGCCGGAGAAATTCTCTTATAGTGATATTACCTCCCCGTTGACAAAGCAGCTTCCTTGTTATATTACGTATACCAATGATCAGGTTCACGATATTTTGAGAACCGGTTTCGAGAAGTCGCCAATGTTTACGGGCAGAATTGTGGGTCGAGGTCCAAGATATTGTCCGTCCATAGAAGATAAAATTACCCGATTCGAGGAGCGTACGCGTCACCAGATTTTCGTGGAGCCGGAAGGTTGGGATACGGTCGAGATTTATGTGAATGGATTTTCCACGTCTTTGCCCGAGGATGTACAATACAATGCCCTGAGACTCATTCCCGGATTTGAGAATGTTAAAATGTTCCGCCCGGGTTATGCAATCGAATACGATTATTTTCCTCCAATACAGCTTGACGCTACATTACAAACAAAGAGAATTGAGAACTTATACTTTGCCGGGCAGATAAATGGAACAACGGGCTACGAAGAAGCGGCATGTCAGGGCTTGATGGCCGGCATTAATGCGCACCTCAAGATTAATGGCAATAGTCCGCTTGTTTTATCTCGCTCGGAGGCTTATATCGGAGTCCTGATTGATGATCTTGTCACTAAAGGAACGGATGAGCCATATCGCATGTTCACTTCTAGAGCGGAGTATAGAATCTTGTTACGACAAGACAATGCCGATATTCGCTTGACACCTAAAGGGTATGAAATAGGCTTGGCGAGTAAAGTGCGATTGGATCGCGTAAATGAAAAGATTGCCGCCTCTGCCAAGATTACTAAAATGTTCAGGGAAACCAGTGTTGATCCGTCAGATATAAATCCTTTCCTGGAGTCTATAGGATCTTCTCCAATCAATCAGAAGGTGAAGTTTACAAGCATACTATCGCGTCCCGGTGTGGGGATCGAACACTTCGTGGAACATGTTCCAGGTGTTGCCGAGTTCTTAAATAATTACCGCAAAGAAGATGTTGAGCAAGCAGAAATCAGCATGAAGTACGAAGGCTATATTCAGCGCGAAAGCGAGCTTGCTGACAAAATGATTCGTCTTGACGGATACCCTTTGGACAAGGATCTTGACTATTCACAATTAACTTCACTATCTACCGAAGCCCGAGAAAAGCTAAACAGCATCAAGCCTTCAACAGTTGGCCAGGCATCCCGAATAAGCGGAATTAGCCCTGCAGACATCTCTGTCCTAATGATCTATTTAGGGAAATAACCCACACACATAAAACAAGATAATATCTAGAGGGCCTTCGCCCTCTTTTTTGTGCTCAAGCGCAAAATTGCTATCCCGCATAAAATATTGCATTTAATAAAATTATCAATAAACACAAAATGAAGCAGTTAAGGAATATTTAAAGTATATTTAAGCTTATAACAAGCCAACAAGTGGATTTTGTTCCACGTGGAACGTACAATGTTCAATATTATGTTAATAAATTATACAATAATAATTAGTCTAAAACAATGTAAATCAATATAATTGCCATATATTTAAATATGAAAAAGATCGATATTTGTCCAATTTGTGCTTCTGCTGCCCAGACGCCATTTTTAATCTGCAAAGACTACACGGTTTCGAAAAAGGACTTCGCGATTGTTGTGTGTTCGGATTGCGGCTTCGCGTTTACATCCCCGCGTCCGGAAGATTCCGACCTTGGCGCGTACTACCAGTCAGAGGAATACATATCACACTCTAACACATCAAAGGGTTTGGTCAGCAAACTGTATCAGATGGTTAGAAAGCGCACCCTGGCAGCTAAGCTTCAAATGATCAACACCCGCGCATCAAAAGGTGCGCTGTTGGATATCGGATGCGGGACCGGCGAATTTTTAAATGCTTGCCAACTCGACGGCTGGAAGGTGCAGGGAATAGAACCGGGCGAGGCGGCAAGAAAAGCGGCCGTGTCCAATTACAATTTAACCGTCGGAGAAGAATCGTCTATCGATAGTTTGCCTGAAGCGCACTTCGAGGTAATTACCATGTGGCATGTTATGGAACACGTTCCAAATCTTGTGGGTCGAGTGCAGCAGCTTAAGCGCTTGTTAAAGCCCGGCGGATTGTTGGTTATTGCGGTTCCTAATCGGAACTCGCACGATGCGGCGTATTACGGTGCGCAATGGGCGGCATATGATGTGCCAAGGCACTTGTGGCATTTCCGTCCGCAAGATATGACGCGACTGCTGGAGCAGGGTGGATTTAAACTGGCGGAAACGCTGCCCATGAAATACGACAGTTACTATGTCTCCATGTTGAGCGAAAAGTATAAAACAGGTGCCGTGAATTATTTAGCAGCGGCGTATCGTGGCTGGGTTTCGAATTCCAAAGCCGGAAATGATCGTTGGTCAAGTCAAATCTATTTGTTTCGCCACGCGTAATGAAAGGGCTATACAGCATCGGGTTGTTAGTTGTCTCCAACATGTTCATGACATTGGCCTGGTACGGCCATTTGAAGTTCAAAGATTGGAGATGGTTTGAGCAGGCGGGGCTGTTCGCGGTAATTCTTATCAGTTGGGGCCTGGCGTTTTTCGAGTACTGTTTTCAGGTGCCGGCTAATCGAATTGGTTATTCCGGAAACGGAGGCCCGTTCTCGATGGTTGAATTAAAAGTTATCCAGGAAGTGATTTCTCTGCTGGTGTTTGCGTTTTTCGCCGTGGTTGTCTTTAAAACGGAAGCGCTGCGATGGAATCACTTGCTTGGATTTGTTTTCCTCGTGTTGGCCGTATATTTCGTGTTCAAGAAATAAACAATGGAACTATCCTACATTTTAAATCATTTAGGCGAAGAGCGTTCGGAATATTATGGAGCGCTAAACCCGCCTATTTTTCAAACATCGAACTTCTGTTTTCCTTCTGTAGCGATTATGCGCGAACGCCTGAAAACAGAGCTCGAGACGCCTTTTTATACGCGCGGTTACAATCCTACGGTTGCTATATTGCGTAAAAAAATTGCGGCATTGGAAGGCGCTGAAGATGCGCTGGTTTATTCAAGCGGAAGTGCCGCTGTTGCTGCTGCAGTTATGTCTGTGGTAAAAGCAGGCGACCATGTTGTTGCGGTTCAAAAGCCATACAGCTGGACCAACACCCTATTGAATTCATATCTGGTAAAATTCGGAGTAACAACAACGATGGTAGATGCTCGTGATACGGAACAAGTCAAAGCTGCTGTTCAACCGAACACAAAGCTCGTTTATCTCGAGTCGCCCAATTCTTTGACATACGAAATACAAGATATAACCGCGATTACTAAATGGGCGAAAGCATCTGGTATAACAACCATTATAGACAATAGTTACAACTCCCCGCTGAACCAAAGTCCGATTTCGATGGGTGTTGATTTGGTGGTGCATTCTGCAACGAAATATTTAAACGGACACAGCGATGTTGTTGCGGGTGTTGTTGCCGGAAGTGCAGAGCGAATCGGGAAAATGATGGCGGAAGAGTACATGACACTTGGCGCCATTATCAATGCCCACGATGCATATATGATTATGCGCGGATTAAGAACATTAGAGCTTCGTGTGAATCGATCCTCTTCTTCCGCGCAACGAATAGCGGAGTTTTTGGAACAACACCCTAAGGTGAGTAAGGTGTATTATCCGATGCTGAAAACGAATCCGCAGTTTGAACTGGCGCAACGACAAATGAAGCAAGGTGGAGGGTTGTTGTCCGTTGAACTTAACGCAAGTAGAGTAGAGGAGGTTGAATCATTTTGCAATTCGCTAAAATACTTTGTGTTGGCAACTTCATGGGGCGGTCACGAGTCGCTGTGTTTACCCATGTGCGCACTGAAGCAATCGGCCAGTTTGAGTAATGGTTTGGGCTGGAATTTTGTTCGCCTGTATATTGGGTTGGAAGATCCCGAATTATTAATGAATGATCTGAAAGCTGCTCTCAATAACATAAAGTAAGAATATACTAATCGCGATTAGTATATCGTCGGCCTATATTTTGTCTGCGTACCGAGCCAATAAAAAGAGCGAGGATTTCGCTGTTGCTACTACCACTCGCTCATTGTTGTGACTCCGGCGGGATTCGAACCCACAACCAACAGTCCCGAAGCATCGGGACGGAATCTGTCATTCGATAGATTAGAAATTTGTAATTGAATAAGCAGAAGTGATAAAAGAAAGAGCGAGGATTTCGCTGTTGCTACTACCACTCGCTCATTGTTGTGACTCCGG
>CALJIF010000128.1 GCA_937974275.1 uncultured Flavobacteriales bacterium | reverse complement strand
TCTACCCAAATTCGCACTGAATCTACGTTGAGCAGATTCAACTTGAACGTATTGTAGTTGAACGAAAACAACTTACCGTAATAATCGAATCGACCGGCGAGAATAGATCCTTCGAAATTAAAGTTGCGGTCTTTCTTCAAAATCAATTGATCTCCTTTAGGAAAGACAACCACGTTTTGTGAATCACTCAATGCAACTTCCTTTACTCCGAACAACGTCATGTCGTAGTTTAACAAGTTGATTTTAGCATTTGGTGTTCCCGGACGAACCTTAGATTCGAACATGATATTGTCGTAATCTTTCTTGCCTGCACGAGCTGCAATGTACGTGTCGCACTTATCCAGATAAGTCACCATGTCTGTGTTAGGATCGTAGATGAGGAAGCCCTGATTCGACAAATCCATAATCATAGGACGTAGGTTAATGACGTCCATTTTCCAGAATCGCGCCAAATCTAACATCGTAAAAGTTTTCATGCCGGCATTGGCATCCCGCACGAAATTTCGAATTTTAATAAGCGGGTGAACAGGTTCCATTCCCTGCAGACGATCGTACAAATAC
Source organism: uncultured Flavobacteriales bacterium (assembly GCA_937974275.1). GTDB lineage: Bacteria > Bacteroidota > Bacteroidia > Palsa-965 > Palsa-965. The sequence continues at coordinate 9,745 of CALJIF010000128.1, read as the reverse complement.
TGACGGTAATAATCGGCGGAAGGAAATTTTGCTTCACCTAAAGTCGATCCCGGCAACGTACTCATGTACATCGTAGGTTCGGAAGTTTTCCATTCAATTTGTTCCACATACATATCAATCTTGTGGAAGGAATTATAGTATGGTGCCTGTGAAGCCCCTTCTTCCGGGCGATACAGCGTTACGCGAGAACTATCAATGAAATATTTGAACTCAACAGCAGGATGCACAATTGAATCCGTGTCAAAGTTGAATTTAATACGCGTGTTACTGCCGGTAATTCGTCCTTCGGAAATGAAGAATGATGTGGAAGAAACCGTCAGAAAGTCTTTCCCGTTACGCTTAAATACAAAGCGCGACGGATTTTCCTTCGATCCGGATGCGATAAACTTGCCACCCTGCTGCGTAAAACCACCTTCAAAATCAACATTCGGATACATCGCTGTTATTCGATAACGCGAACTGTACGACTCAAACTTCGGATACTGGGCGGTTTCCGGTTTTACATCAGCAACAGCTTTATCGGTTATTTTACCCAGAAGCGGTTTGTCTTTGAAGTAAATCGTGTTGTAAAATGTAACCGAATCGGCCTGATAGGCCATGCTTTTGAGCGTAATGGAATACTTTTTCAAATCGGCGTATACTTCATTTTCCTTCATGTTCGCCCGTTTGAAATTGATGCGCCCACCTGTTCCTTCGAAAGTTCCTTTGGAGATATAATAAGTTCCGCTGGTTTTGTAAATCACAATGCTGTCGTTGCGATTAAGACCGCTCAATGTGACATTATTGAAACGAATAGTCGCAACTGTATCGCAAGCAAATGACCATGTGCCACCATATGCGCTCCACGAACCGGAAGCAGCTTTGAAAAAGCGATTTTCTTTAAAGAATGATTCACCCATGAGGATGAAATCCGAGAATGGCTTGGATGTTTTGCTGTTACTCATACTGACAAAACAGCCCTGCCAAGCATTGATCGTTGCAGCGGGAGTGTTGTTGTCAATCAGTCCCATGATGGTGCGGAAATACGCGAAATACTCGGGAGAAGGACGGAACTTTTTCTTCAACATGGCATTGGTGTTTTTATACATCACCTGCTTCATGTTATCGTCAACACGATTGGTTAACCAATATTTTTCGTTGAAGTCGTTAATGAAATCACGTCCTTCTTTTTTCTCGTAATCTTCGAAGAACTTTTTCATTTCCTCGATAAACTTCACCGGATCTTCCGAGAAACTCTTAGGCATTTGTTGTGCCTGCAACGAAAAGGTCATGCTGAAAAGCATCCCTGTAAAAAGTACACGAAACATCATTCTCATATTCTAGGCTAACTTTTTAAAATGTAACATGAGCCAATCTTCTTCTTGTGCTTTATCTTCAAAAACAAAGCCGTATTTCTCAGCTGATTCCCTCAAGATGGGTTCATCCGCCGTAAAAAATCCACTCAACAACAAACTTCCTCCCGGATTAACCGCTTTGCTATAACGCGGCATTGCGCTTAATAATACATTGCGGTTGATATTGGCGATTAACACATCAAAGATTTTGCCATCGAGATTGCTGTCATCCCCTTGCTCCCAATTAATTGATTCGATTTCATTAAGTCTTGCGTTATGATGCGCATTTTCCACAGCATTCAATTCAATATCAACACCTTCCACCTCCGTTGCGCCACGTTTTACGGCAAGAATGGCAAGCACTCCGGTTCCGGTTCCCATATCCATTACGGTCGTCCCCGTAAGTTTCATTGTTAATAACTTACGGGCTATTAAACGCGTGGTTTGGTGGTGTCCGGTTCCGAAAGATTGTTGCGGTTCGATAATTAAATCGAATTCAAGGTTGCCTTGTTTGACATGAAACGGCGCCCGAATGATACAATTATCGGCAACGACAACAGGCTCAAAATTGGCTTCCCATGTGGCATTCCAGTTTTCACCGGCTACGGTATCAATATTAAAACTGAAGTTCACATCATTAATTTTAATGCTTTGAATATCAGCAATTAATGAATCAGAATAAATTGACTTCGGAGCAAATGCCACTACACCGGTTGGAGTTTCTTCAAACGTATCGAATCCACGTTCTCCCAGTTCGGTAATGAGCAGATCGTTACCCGGAAAAAGTGGTTCGACTGTTGCGGTTAATCGGATGTAATCTTCGAACATATTGATCTGTAAGTTTACTTCCATTCCATGGCTTATCCGAATTTTTGGGAGCGCAGTTTTTAACAGCATGATCCCCGTCGGTAAGTTAACTTTACGGCATGGAACAGCAATTTGACGGAGACTATTGGAATGAACGCTGGAAAAAAGGCGAAACCGGCTGGGATATCGGATATGCATCACCGGCATTGATGGAATTTGCCAAGAAACTTCCAAAAGATGATTATATCTTAATTCCCGGCTGCGGCAATGCTTATGAGGCGGAAGCGTTGTTTAGGGCCGGATTTAAGAATATTTACATCATGGATATTTCGCCTTTAGCAGTTGCGTCATTCAAAGCACGATTCCATGATTTTCCGGAAAGTCAAATATTGTGTCAGGACTTTTTTGAACCGCACCCACGACAATGGGACGTTGCTATTGAACAGACATTCTTTTGTGCTTTGGATCCTTCTATGCGTACTCGTTACGAGCAACAAATGTCAAAAGTCATAAAGTCGGGCGGTGTTTTGGCCGGCTTACTATTCAATACCGATTTTGGCAATCCGCATCCGCCCTTTGGTGGAAGCAAGGCAGAATACGAATCGCTGTTCGCAAAAGATTTTACGATTGTAACCATGGAACCTTGTGCTACTTCAATTGGGCCTCGGTCGGGAAAAGAACTTTGGTTTGAACTTCGCCGCAAATAAAATAGTGTTGTTAGCCCTTTTGGCTGTTTCCACTGTACTTCAGGCGCAGCAGGATTCAATTCGGCTTGACAGTATTCGTGTTGATTCCGTGATTCAACATAACCGCGTTATAGCATTTTATCAGGCGTACGGTTTGCATCCCGATTCGGCTAATGATCCCAATTTATTTTACCTGGTTCACGACTGGTTTGGTACGAAATATAAATATGCCGGTAAGTCCAAAAGCGGAATTGATTGCTCAGGATTTGTTTGCGAGATGTACAAAAGCGTGTATTGTGTTGTTTTGAGTGGTGGTTCAAAAGATTTGTATCCATTGATGGATACTGTTTCACGTGACTCGTTGCGGGAAGGCGATATCTTATTTTTTAAAATTCGCAAAGGGCAAATTTCCCATGTTGGCATTTATTTGGGCAACAACAAGTTTGCTCATGCTTCTGTCCACAGAGGTGTTGTGATTTCTGATTTGAATGAGGAATACTATCGGAAATATTATTTCCGTGCGGGAAGGCCGAAGCAATAATTAAATCAAGCCTAACTCAATGAGGCTTACGACTTGCTCAATTTTGGCATCTTCGCCTGTGCTGTCGTATTCGGATTTCAAATTATTACCAAAAACGAACGCTACACTTTGCCACATGAATGCGCTGAAGGAACCACGGTGTTCTTTAATCAACTGATACGTTGTAGAACCGGTTTCACGGTCAACCAATTTGATCAGAATACGTCCTTGAGCCATAGTCAAATTGCGCATGTCTTTTTCAAACTGATCTACCAGTTGTTTTTCTGCTTTTTCGGCAAATGCTTTACGTGCTGCTTCGCCTTTGATGTAAGCCAACTGTGTATCTAACTCCGCTAATTTCATTTTAGCCAAAACAGCATACGGATAAGCGGCTTTTACATCACGCTTAAACTTGTCCCACTTCGCTTTATCGCGCGCGTTTTTAAACTGGCGGTCGGCAACAATGATACACGTGTAATGACTGATTACAGCCATAGAATCGTTATTCTCGTCCATCGTCCAGGAAACACGGGTACTCGGATATTCTTTGATATCTCCGACTTTCAAATCCTGAGCGGAAACCGCCAAGGTAGAAAGAGTAATGACCAATGTTAATAGCGCGTTTTTCATGTTTTTCCGTAACCGAATCATTCCGATTACTACCCTCATAACGCCAAATCTATGCCAATGTTACCCAAAAACTCCTAAATAGTTGTTAACAAGGCAGTTTGGATATTATCGGGTGCGGTTTGTTTTCCAATTAGAACGTGCAGAACCCGCAGCAGGTACAGGAACATTCTTTTTCTTTTCGTTCAAATGCCACCATAATCCGGCCAATGCTGCCACTTCGCCTTCATCGGATTTTGGAATGGCCAAATATTCCGGTTTAAAGTACTTTTTGATAAAATGGGTATCAAAATCGCCGGAACGGAACGCTTCATGTTGCAGTACAAATCGACAAAAATTCAATGTAGTTTCTACACCGGTGATTCGATATTCATCTATTGCGCGAAGCATACGTTCTATAGCTTCTTCCCTGTTCTGCCCCCAGGTAATCAACTTCGCAATCATCGGATCGTAATAAATCGGAATTTCCATTCCCTCTTCAAAGCCGTCATCAACGCGAACACCTTTGCCCTGAGGACGACGATATGTTACCAGTTTTCCGATATCCGGCAAAAAGTTATTGGTTGGATCTTCCGCATAAACGCGCACTTCAACAGAATGTCCGTTGATTTTTAAGTCGCTTTGAGTAAACGTTAATTTTTCGCCGCGGGCAACTTTGATTTGTTCTTTCACCAAATCAATTCCGGTTATCATTTCAGACACCGGGTGTTCCACCTGCAAACGAGTATTCATTTCGAGGAAGTAGAAATTTTTATTCTCATCCAACAAGAATTCAACAGTTCCGGCGCCCACGTAATCGCATGCGCGAGCCACATCAACTGCACACTGCCCCATTTTCTCGCGAATTTCCGGTGTAAGCACAGCACTTGGAGCTTCTTCAATTACTTTTTGGTGGCGACGTTGCACTGAACATTCGCGCTCGAACAAATACACAATATTGCCGTGCGTATCTGCTAAAACCTGAATTTCTATATGACGCGGACCCGCAACATATTTTTCAATAAACACAGAACCATCACCAAAAGCAGATGTTGCTTCACTAACGGCAAGTTTCATTTGCTCTTCAAAATCTTCAATGCGGTCTACAATGCGCATTCCTTTCCCGCCACCTCCGGCGCTTGCTTTAATAAGCAAAGGAAATCCGGTTTCGAGGGCGATTTTTTTACCTTCATCAACTGAAGAAATGGCGCCTTCCGAACCCGGAACCATCGGGATCTTGTACCGCTTGGCTGCTTCTTTCGCGGATAGTTTATCTCCCATGATATCCATGGCTTCCGGAGAAGGCCCGATAAACGTGATACCCGCTTTTTTTACAGCTGCGGCAAACTCTGCATTCTCCGACAAAAATCCGTAACCCGGATGAATACCGTCAACGCCCAACTGTAAACAAACATCAATGATTTTATCACCTTTCAAATACGATTGATTGGATGGTGGCGGACCAATACAAACGGCTTCGTCTGCGTATTTCACAAACGGCGCAGTTCTGTCGGCTTCGGAATATACCGCAACTGTTTTAATGCCCATTTCACGGCACGAACGCATGACACGTAATGCAATTTCTCCGCGGTTCGCCACTAATATCTTCTTCATAAATCAGTTTCTTTTTAAGCGTAACAAATGTAATATTTTAATAATCGGCTGCTGCACGTTCCAGCCGGTCGTTGATGGCCATTCCCAAACCTTTTTCGGGTAGTTTTTCTGCAATGATAATGTCGGCATTTGTTCGATCAAGTCTTCGTAATGCAGCAAATAAATTCCGCGCTGCTTCCGCATCGTTTCCTTCACTAGACAACACCTCGTGAGCAATGATGGCCGAATGATTAAATGTTTCTCGAAAAGACAACACTGCAATTTTTTGTTGGGAATAACGGTTCAGTAATTCACCGATAGTACCCAACTTCAAGGGAATTCGCGGCGCATAATGACTCTTTAATTGACCGGGAGATTTAGGGTTGGATGATTGATTTATCTCGACAACAACATTCGTATAAACTTCACGCAACGATTCAATGGAAACACCGCCGACACGCAGCACCACCAAACTTTTGCCGCGCATCATCACTACTGTTGATTCCACACCAATCATACTCGGACCACCATCCAAAATGTACGCCACCTTCCCATCCAATTGCTCCTGAACATGTAATGCAGTTACGGGGCTAATGTAGCCGAACGGATTAGCACTCGGAGCGGCTAAAGGGAAATCCAGAGATTTTAAAAGTTGCAATGTCAACGGATGTCCCGGAACGCGCAAAGCAACAGTATTTCCGCCACCGGTAACCAAATCCGGAATGACGCTTTTTTTAGGTAAAACGAACGTCAACGGCCCCGGGCAAAAGTGTTGAGCCAACAATTTTATCACATCAGGCACTTCTTCCGCATACAAGGAAAATTGCGCGGCATCATGTACGTGAACGATTAATGGATTGAATGTCGGTCGACCTTTCACCTGAAATATTTGCAACACAGCATCCGGATTCAATGCGTTTGCTGCCAGACCATAAACCGTTTCAGTCGGAATACCAACTAAAGCGCCTTCCTGTAAAAACTGTACAGCCGCTTCAATATCTTGACCAATGGGCGATTTCACAGCTGCAAAGATAATCATTGCTCAGGCTGTAATATCTTTAACCCGTGCGCCCACAAATATCCGTCGTACTTCCGGCATTCAATGCTGAAAACTGTATTGTACCGTGTTTGAAATCTATTCAATCGCAGACCTACACCAATTTTGAGGTGATCGTGGTTAATGATGGCTCTGCGGATCACACGAAACAATTGGTGGAACAATTTTGTCATTCAGATCAACGATTTCACCTTATTGACCAAGAACACGCCGGAGTAACGGCAGCATTTCATAAAGGATTTCAAGCCGGTAAGGGGTTGCTTGTTGCACGCATGGATGCTGATGATATCATGCTGCCGAAACGGTTAGAGTTACAAATAAACTATTTGCAACAACATCCTCAAATCGGTGTGGTGAGCGGAATGGTTCAGTATGGAGGATCACGTGAACACCAGCAAGGCTATGCCATGCATATTGACTGGTTAAATTCTTTGAGAGATGAAGATGAAATATTTCAAGCCCGTTTCATCGATTCTCCTGTTGCAAATCCGTCCATTATGTTCAGACGCGAGTTATGGCAAGTTCATGGAGGTCCCAAGGAAGGCGATTTCCCGGAAGACTACGAGCAATGGTTGCGCTGGATGGAAGAAGGTGTGCGTTTTGGAAAAGTGCATGAGCCTGTAATTATTTGGAATGATCCTCCCACCCGACTTACACGCAATGATTCGAGATACAGTCCTGAGGCGTTTGCTCGAGTTAAAACACCGTATTTGATTAAGCACGTGTTGCGTAATTATAATAATCGAAAAATAGCGGTTTGCGGAGCGGGACGTGTTACCCGAAAACGTTATCGCGAATTTCTAAACGAAATTATGCCCATGATCAGCTGTTTTGTGGATGTTGCACCACAGCGTGTTGGCGGCACTATTGACACCAAACCGGTTGTAAAGTTAGAAAGCATCACCAACCCAGAAGAATATTATGTAGTAGTGTTGACGGCGATGCACGGAGCGCGGGATGGGATAAGAAGTAATTTAACGGAGAAAGGCTTTTCAGGTAGTGCAGATTTTGCAGAAGCTTGATAATTTCAACGGATCACTCAGCACTTGTATATTGGTGAAGCCTGTCGGGCTAATACCTATTTCACCTTCATCAACGCCTCGTTTTCCATCACTCCCGAAAACTTCCCATCATCAGCCAATCTCAGCATAGCTTTCGCCACCTGACTTGCGGGAATAGCTTTGTATCGTGCAGGAACTAAACATGCAAAAAGACGCATCACTACTTTTCCGATACTTTCTCCAAAACGAAATTCTTTACGAGAACCCAATAACATGGAGGGACGCAGCACAACACATTGATCAAAATTCAATGCAGTAACAGCCTTTTCCATTTCACCTTTGGTGCGCAAATAAAAATTCTTCGAGTCGGCATTTGCGCCTACAGACGATATTACCAAAAACTTCGGGACTTTGTTTTCAGAAGCGGCGACTGCCGCCCATCGAACTAAATCAAAATCAACAGCACGAAAGGCTTTTTCAGATCCGGCTGTATTGATAGTTGTGCCTAAGCAGCAAAAGATAACATCTCCTTTCACCTGAGCGCGTAAAGCATCCAGATCCTTGAAATCTGTGATGATTTCATCAATGTTATGCTTTTTCAAATTCAGCGGACGGCGCGTAAATACTTTTACTTCGGCATAATTACTATCCGCGCTTAGCAATTGAAGTAATTCCGATCCGATTAAACCTGAACCGCCAAATACAACTGCCGTTTTTCCGCTTGAACTCATGAATTAAAACAATTCCATTTGCGATTTACCACCTTTATCCTGCTGCTCTAAACTCTTCTTTAACTTCTGAATTGGTGATAATTCCTCGGTTTCGGTTTCAAATTCTTCCGGAGAAACACTTTCGAACGGATCAATCATCGAAATCGTTTTGATCTTCTTCGATGTTACCTTATTTCCCTTCGCTTTCATCGTGCGAACTTCAATAAACTGATCGGCTTCAATAATTTCCGGTTCCAGTTCTACACCCTTTACTTTCGCAAATTTCAAATCGATTTTTTGTCCCGGATTTGTCGAAACCCGCTCCAAATGTGAATCCTGATGATCCGTAATAAACAGTGTTTTCTTGTCCGTCACTTCAAACTGGAAGCGTTTCACGAAATAATTTTTGCTTTCGCCATCCAGGTATACAGCAGTAGCTACAGCTTGTGGCTTGTATTTTTCAATCAACACCATGTCCTCGTCAAAGTGAATCGTGGTCTCAATGCCAGTCATGCGATAATGTCCACTTTGAGTCGCGGTAAGAATACGATCATCCGGACCAAATTCTCCCAGATACGTTCCTTTACCGTCGTAATTCAATTTGAACGTTGAATCATCAAACCAAACTTTCTGGAACACGATTTCGCCCTGCGAACGGTATTTACAGGTGATTTTCTGTACCGGATAGCGCGTTAAAATATTCCCTTGTGCATCGCGACCTTTAACAGCAACTTGTGTAAGGTCCATGTCGAATTCCAATTTACGTGCTCCCGAATTTTTAGTCAGCAACACGGAAATAATTTCATTCTCTCCTCCTGGACACACCGAGAAATAGTGCACTTTGGAATCCTTCGCACCGCGTGTCAAATGATATTCCTTATCACGTGTTACGGCAGGCACATTAAATCGCTTGATCATGGTGTTGCCTCGTAAACCATCACGGTATGCCATGATATAAACGGTTTTTTCATCACCACGTTTAAAAATGGCCAAATGAATAATGTCTTTTCCAACGTACGACTTCTCGGAAACTTTAGTCACCATCATCACGCCGTCTCTTCGGAAGACAATAATTTCATCCAGATCAGAACAATCGAAAACGTATTCGTCTTTCTTCAATCCGGTACCGATAAAACCTTCTTCCCTGTTCACATACAACTTCACATTATTTGCCGCAACGGTGCTCTTCTCAATCACATCAAACTGTCGGATCTCGGTTTTGCGTTCACGTCCTGCACCGTATTTCTTCTTTAAATCTTTGAAATACTCGATGGTGTAATCCACCAAATGCGCCAAATGATGTTTCACTCCTTCAATGCGTTGCTCCAAATCCTTCATCATCTCATCCGCCTTGATGCTGTCAAAACGGGTGATACGAATCATCGGAATCTGTACCAACTTCGCGAGGTCTTCATCTGTAATTTCACGCCA